>CAKMZG010000024.1:0-220 GCA_929200335.1 uncultured Alphaproteobacteria bacterium
GGCAGGGCAAACGAGTTTGCCCGAGAGTAAGCCATTTGTCCGATGGTGTTGGACGATCTCTACGAATGGCATTTGCATATCGTTTGCCAAATTTGGACACCCATTTTCTGATTGTTTCATAGCTTACAATGATTCTCATCGCCTGACAGGGCTTTGTTTACAAAGCCTGAGAAGGGTGCTCTGCAAGCAGATCTTTAACGTCACGCACACTCATCGGAAA
>CAKMZG010000024.1:230-9190 GCA_929200335.1 uncultured Alphaproteobacteria bacterium
CATTTGCATATCGTTTGCCAAATACAACCACATTGTTTGAGGGTAAATTGCTTATGCGTGATTCTGCATAAACCCAATCAAGAAAATAAAGTTGATGCTCTAAATTTTTTATTTGCGCGAATAGTTCTCATTTATGGGGATCCACTTAAACGCTATAGGCGCTAGTCGAGCCCTATTTTATAACATAATCAATTTCAAGCCTTGCATTAAAATCCAATCTGAAGCAAAATTAATGCGCAAATAATAGTGCACTGGGAGAGGAACTTGCAAGATAATTTAGATGCTTTAAAAGCTAAACGAAATGAGGCATGCCTTGGCGGAGGACAAAAACGTATAGATGCCCAACATTCAAAAGGCAAACTCACCGCGCGTGAACGCATTGAAGTACTGCTTGATGAAAATTCTTTCGAAGAATATGATATGTTCGTCACCCACCGCTGCACCGATTTCGGCATGCAAGACAATAAAATATCAGGCGATGGTGTGGTAACAGGTTGGGGTACTATTCACGGTCGTTTAGCCTATGTATTTTCTCAAGATTTCACCGTTCTTGGTGGCTCATTGTCGGAAACTCATGCGGCTAAAATTTGCAAAGTCATGGATATGGCCATGAAGAATGGCGCACCTGTTATTGGTATCAATGACTCAGGAGGCGCGCGCATTCAAGAAGGCGTTGCATCTCTTGGTGGCTATGCGGATGTATTTCAAAAGAATGTTTTAGCCTCAGGTGTTATCCCACAAATATCGCTTATTATGGGGCCTTGTGCTGGTGGCGCGGTTTACTCTCCCGCCATGACAGATTTTATCTTCATGGTACGTGACAGCTCTTATATGTTTGTCACAGGCCCAGATGTGGTTAAAACTGTGACAAATGAAGTTGTAACGGCTGAAGAATTGGGCGGTGCATCGACCCATACAGCTAAATCATCTGTTGCTGATGGCGCTTATGATAATGACATCGAAACATTGCTAGAAACACGTAAGATGTTCGACTATCTTCCCCTTAATAACCGCGAACCAAGCCCAATTCGCCCCGTCTTTGATGATCCTGCCCGTCTTGATGATAGTTTAGATACTTTGATACCTGACAACCCCAACCAACCCTATGATATTAAAGAGCTGATTTTAAAATTGGCTGACGAAGGCGATTTTTTTGAAATTCAACAAGCCTATGCCAAAAATATTGTCACTGGATTTATTCGCTTGAATGGTCAAACCGTTGGTATAGTTGCAAATCAACCTTTGGTCTTAGCCGGCTGCTTGGATATTTCCGCAAGCCGCAAAGCTGCTCGTTTTGTGCGCTTTTGTGATGCTTTTAACATTCCTCTTTTGACCCTTGTTGATGTCCCTGGTTTTTTACCTGGAACCTCACAAGAATATGGTGGTGTTATTAAACATGGCGCAAAACTCTTATATGCTTATGGCGAAGCCACCGTACCAAAAGTAACCCTGATCACACGTAAAGCCTATGGTGGCGCTTATGATGTAATGGCATCTAAACATTTGCGCGGCGATGTAAATTACGCATGGCCATCAGCGGAAATTGCCGTAATGGGCGCAAAGGGCGCTGTTGAAATTCTATACCGTTCAGAATTAGGTGACGAGACAAAGATTGCCAAGCGCACTGCTGATTATGAAACACGTTTTGCTAATCCATTTGTAGCAGCAGAAAAAGGCTTTATCGATGATGTCATCATGCCACACTCCTCGCGTAAGCGTATCATCCGTGCTTTTGAGACCTTGAAAAATAAGCAGCTCGAAAACCCTTGGAAAAAACACGATAATTTGCCGCTATAATCGCAATAGGGAGAATAAAAATGTTTAAGAAAATTCTGATTGCAAATCGCGGTGAAATTGCTTGCCGTGTGATAAAAACCGCCAAAAAAATGGGTATAGCTACGGTGGCTGTTTATTCCGATGCTGATAGGTCTTCACTTCATGTAAAAATGGCCGATGAGGCTGTGTATATTGGCGAGGCAACCGCTAATGCCTCTTATTTGGTGATGGATAAAATCATCGCTGCTTGTAAAACAACAGGCGCAGAGGCCATTCATCCGGGTTATGGGTTTTTATCTGAAAATCCTGAATTTGCTGCCCGTTTGGATCAAGAAAATATTATCTTCATTGGTCCACCAAAAGGTGCCATTGAGGCAATGGGGGATAAAATCACTTCCAAAAAGCTTGCACAAGAGGCGGGTGTTTCAACCGTACCTGGCCATATGGGTTTGATAGAAAATGCTGATGAAGCGGTAAAAATAGCCTCCTCTATTGGCTATCCCGTTATGATTAAGGCCTCAGCTGGCGGTGGTGGCAAGGGAATGCGAATAGCTTGGAATGATAAGGATACGCGTGAGGGGTTTCAATCTTCCAAAAATGAAGCCGCGAATGCCTTTGGTGATGATCGCATCTTCATTGAAAAATTTGTCACTCAGCCGCGTCATATTGAAATTCAAGTGTTAGCCGATAAGCATGGTAATTGCATTTATTTGGGTGAGCGTGAATGTTCTATCCAACGCCGTAACCAAAAAGTGATTGAAGAAGCCCCCTCGCCTTTTTTAGATGAAGCAACGCGCAAGGCCATGGGCGAAGAATCTGTAGCTCTTTCTAAAGCGGTTGATTATGCCTCTGCTGGAACGGTTGAATTTATCGTTGATGGCGATAAAAATTTCTATTTTCTTGAAATGAATACCCGCTTGCAGGTGGAACACCCAGTAACGGAGCTTATCACAGGTGTTGATTTAGTCGAACAAATGATAAGAATTGCATGGGGTGAAAAACTTACCCTTAAACAAACAGACATAAAACTAAATGGCTGGGCGATGGAATCGCGCCTTTATGCAGAAGACCCCTATCGTAATTTTCTACCTTCCATTGGCCGCTTAACCCGCTATCGCCCTCCCCATGAAGGAAAGCATGAAGATGGCACCATTATACGAAACGACACAGGCGTTTTTGAGGGTGGTGAGATTTCCATATATTATGACCCGATGATTGCCAAACTTTGCACATGGGGCAAAGATCGCATCACCGCTATTGATGCCATGGGCGATGCTATTGATGCCTTTGAGGTGGAAGGCATTGGCCACAATTTAGCTTTCCTATCCACCGTGATGGATCATGAAAAATTCAGAAGCGGTAACATCACAACAGCATTCATTGAAGAAGAATTTCCCGATGGATTTTCTGGCAATGAAATGAGCGATGAGATGGAGCAATATTTTATCGCAATTTCAGCCATAATGCATGATATTCGCGAGCGCCGTGCAGCTATGATTGAGGGGGGCATTATTGATGCTACACCAGCAAAAAAACAAGAGTTGATTGTTAGATTAGATGGCACTTATCATGCCCTCACTTTAAAACGCAAAAAAGAGGGATACAAGATTATCCTTGCACACCAAGATGAGCAAGAGAGACTTCACATTACCCCATATTGGGCACCGGGAGAGACCCTCTTTAGAGCTGATATCAATGGCCGTGAAATTTGCATGAAAATAAGCAGTGGCACAACAAGCACCATGCGTTATCGCGGTTGTGAGGTGAAGGCGCAAGTTATGCGCCCATCCGTTGCTGCACTTTCACAGCACATGATCGAGAGAACACCACCAGATACTTCAAAGCTACTGCTCTGCCCCATGCCTGGCTTGGTGGTTTCCATTGCGGTGAGCAAGGGAGAAACTGTTGAAGAAGGCCAAGTTTTAGCTACCCTTGAAGCCATGAAAATGGAAAATATTTTGCGTGCTGAACGTAAAGGTACAGTATCAAAAATCAATGCCAGTGCAGGTGATAGTCTATCAGTGGACGAGATCATCATGGAGTTTGAATAATGGTTAAGCAAACAAAGCGTGATTGGTTGGATCTAGCTACGAAAGAGATGAAGGGGGGCGATCCTCAAGCCCTCAATTGGCAAACCCCAGAAGGCATTGAGGTTAAACCGCTCTATACCCAAGAGGATCTTAAAGACATTGATCATCTTGATAATTTGCCAGGCTATGAGCCATTCTTACGAGGACCAAAAGCAACCATGTATGCAGGGCGACCTTGGACCATCCGCCAATACGCAGGATTTTCAACAGCAGAAGAAAGTAACACCTTTTACCGCAAAGCCCTAAAGGGTGGACAACGCGGCTTATCGGTGGCCTTTGACTTAGCAACCCACCGCGGCTATGACAGCGACCATCCGCGGGTAGTTGGTGATGTGGGTAAAGCTGGTGTGGCAATCGATAGCGTTGAAGATATGAAAACGCTTTTTGATGGTATTCCTTTAAAAGACATGTCTGTATCTATGACTATGAATGGTGCGGTTATTCCCGTGCTTGCTTCTTTTATTGTAGCAGGTGAAGAACAGGGGTGCCCTCGTGAGGCATTATCAGGTACCATTCAAAATGATATTTTAAAAGAATTTATGGTGCGCAACACCTATATTTATCCGCCCTCGCCTTCCATGCGCATTGTAGCTGATATTATTGAATATACCGCAAAAGAAATGCCTAAATTTAATTCCATCTCTATCTCTGGCTATCACATGCAAGAGGCGGGTTCTAATCTAGTACAAGAACTGGCTTTCACTCTTGCTGATGGCCGTGAATATGTGCGCACTGCCATAGCCAAAGGCATGGATGTAGACAAATTTGCGCCACGACTATCGTTCTTCTTTTGCATTGGTATGAATTTTTTCATGGAAGCAGCAAAGCTTCGTGCTGCACGACTTTTATGGTCACGGGTGATGGATGAATTTAAACCCAAAGATCCACGCTCTAAAATGTTGCGCACCCATTGCCAAACCTCTGGAGTTAGCCTGCAAGAGCAGGATCCTTATAATAATGTCGTGCGCACTGCCTATGAGGCTATGTCTGCGGTGCTTGGCGGCACACAATCGCTCCATACCAATTCTTTTGATGAGGCTATTGCGCTGCCTACAGAAACATCCGCACGATTGGCGCGAAACACCCAGCTTATTTTACAACATGAAACTGGGATCACCAATGTTGTAGATCCTCTAGCCGGTTCATACTATGTGGAGAGCCTCACCCAAAATCTCATCGATGAAGCATGGGCATTAATGGAAGAGGTGGAAAGCCTAGGTGGCATGACAAAGGCCGTTGAAAGCGGTATGCCGAAACAGCGCATTGAAGAAGCAGCCGCAAAACGTCAGGCTTCCGTCGATAAAGGCGAGAGCGTTATCGTCGGTGTGAATAAATATCACCCCACATCGGAAACAGAATTTGATATTCTGGAAGTGGATAATACGGCAGTACGCTTGGGGCAGGTTACTAAACTAAAACGCATTCGCAATGAACGCGATGAGGCAGCTTGTCAGGCAGCATTAGAATTTTTAGAAGAGGTTGCAAAAAGCGATGGCAATATTTTAGAGGCCGCCGTTGAAGCTGCGCGCGCGCGCGCAACCGTTGGCGAAATATCATCGGCTATGGAAAATGTCTTTGGCCGTCATAAGGCAGAAGTGAAAACCATTTCTGGTGTTTATGGTGGCGAATATAAAAATGACCCGCGCTTTGCTGAAGTTGAAAATATAATTTCAAATTTTGCTAATCAATTAGGCGATGATCCCAAAATGTTGGTGGTTAAAATGGGGCAGGATGGTCATGACCGTGGGGCAAAAGTTATTGCTTCCGCTTTTGGTGATATGGGATTTGAGGTGCATTCAGGCCCTCTCTTTCAAACTCCTGAAGAGGCCGCTAAAATGGCCATTGAAAAAGATGTTCATGTGATTGGAGTATCTTCCCATGCGGCGGGGCATAAAACCCTCGCTCCCCTACTCGTGCAAGAACTTGCCAAACAGGGCGCTGCTGATAAAATCGTAATTTGTGGTGGAGTTATCCCGCAACAAGATTACAATTTTCTGCGCGAAGCTGGTGTTGCCGCTATCTTTGGACCAGGCACAAATATCCCCGATGCAGCAGAGGCTTTGGTTGCCATGTTACAAGAGAAATTGAGGGGAAAAAATTAGATTTAATTTATGCAGCTTGATTGTAATATTGTTAGTGTTTGTATCTAATTTACAAGCACAATAAACATATAGAGAATTAAGAACAAATGCTATGAAAAATGGAACCTGATTGCCGAGTTGCCTGTAGGATAAATGTATCAAGAATTAAGAGTATCTGCGTCTTAATTCAAAGTTTGCGACACAACCCTGTTAAATTACTTAAACTCAATTAAATAACTTGGTAATATCATTTGCCGCCATTGGAAATGGTTGCCCAGTTATTTGGCGTAATTCTTCAACTGCATTAACCAGTAGTGGCCCAGCTGTTTCCCAAACGCGTGCATCTGGCAATGTATCTGACGAAGCGCCACACAGAATTGCAACAGGTTCACCAAAACTTGAAGGTCGATAAGGCACCGCAAGAGCATTAATACTTTGATTAAATCTATCTTTGCCACTTATAAAAGCAAACCCATGTGTAAGTAATGCACTACGGTTAGTGTTATGGAATTTATATAATTTTCCAATATGTTCAGAAAAATATAGTTTAGAAATTTTATCTAATTCTTCATTAGACAAAGCACCAACAAAACTGCCCCCTGTTGAAGAACCAAGTATAGGCATACGGTACCCTACATCAAACCAAATAGAGGGTGAGCCAATCGGGCGCCATGTTTTGACCATTAACATTTCGCCATCATCTTGAATAGCTATACCAACTAAAGCACCAATTTCATTTGCAATTCTTTGCATAATTGGGGTTGCTACTTCAATAAATGAAAAGGTAGCTGCTGCAATATTACCTAAGGCTAAAGCTGCAGGGCCAAGATGATATTTATCATGATGTCGTCCATGTGTAAGATAACCTAGTAAACAGAGTGTGAATGTTAATCGTGAAATTGTAGAGCGTGGTATGCCTGTACGTTCTGATAGCTCAAGATTACCTAGACCATTATCTGTAGGCTTAAAAGCGCGGAGGATACTTAACCCTCGCGCTAAAGTATTAGCAAATCGTTTATCAGCTGTTGTCTTCATTGGTCTCTATATCTTATAACGTTAAATTGGTTATATTGAAACAAGTCTTTTATGATCTTCAAGATTATTTTACTGCCTGTGATAAAATTAAAGAAATAGTAGGAAAGCTTACAATAAGAAATAATACTATAAAATCAAGACAGAGAAAGCGCCATATTCCAGAAAAAATTATGTTCACTGGAGCTTGTTTGCCAACGACATTTGATAATACAAATACATTTAATCCAACAGGAGGTGTAATTAGACCAATTTCTAAAAGCTTTACCACAACGACCCCAAACCAAATTAAGTTCATTCCATATGATTCTACAAGTGGAATAAGCAGTGGCAAGGTTAGAACCATAATGCCAATAGGGTCTAAAAACATACCAAGAATTAAATATACGGCGCATATAGCCAGAAGCAACATGACTGGTGATAGATTAGCATTTACGACTGTTTCAACAAGAGCTGGGGCCATGCCAGTTAAGGCTATAGCTGCTACAAAAATTTTTGCGCCTGCTGCGACAATGAATATAGATGTGCCCTGTACACAGGTTTCTCTAATAGCTTGCCACATCGTTGTCCAGGTTAGATTACCTTGATAAAACCCAATCATTGTAGTTACAACCACACTAACTGCAGCAGCAGCAGTTGCTGTAAAAAAACCACCGTAAATACCCACCACAATAATTAAAAAGATTAATAAAGCCGGCCATGCAAGGCGCATAGCGTTCATTTTTTCTTGAAAACTAGCCCCTTCACCACGTTCAGGCACAATTTTTGGATTTACCCAAATCCAAATCCAGATCACTAAAATAAATCCCAGAAGTGTTAAAAGCCCAGGTAAAATACCTGCAAGAAAAAGCTTATTAACTGAGGTCTCAGTAAAAATAGCGTATATGATGAATAAAACACTCGGTGGGATTAATGATCCTAGGGTACCACCTGCTGCTACACTGGCTGTTGCTAATCTAGGATCATATCCTAAACGCAACATTTCTGGCGTGCAAATTCGTCCCATTGTGGATGCACAAGCAATACTAGATCCTGTAATTGCTGAAAAACCACCACAACCAACAATAGAAGCTACAGCTATACCCCCTCGTTGGCGCAACATCCAAATTTTTGCAGCATCATAAACAGCTGTTGTGATACCAGCTTTATAAGCAATATTACCAAGAGCAATGAATAAAGGAATCATGGAAAGATCAAATGAGTGAAGTAAATCAAAAGAATTAGAAAAAACTAGAGAAGAGGTTGCTTTAAATGCACGTTCAGGCATAAAAGTGCCTGATCTAAATGCAAAAATTGTAAAGGCGGAAAGTGTTGCTACGCCAATTAACGCAAAAGCAATTGGTACCCGCATTGCGAGCAAAAGCAACAACATACCAAATGCGATTATTCCAATTATTGCGGGATCCATGATAACCTCTTAAGGGTGAATTTTAAGTGTTCTAATTATTACTGCTCAATTGAGCCGTGACGCAATATTGTATAAGAATCCTGAATTACCATTACAAGCAATCTCACCCAACATAATAAAATGCCAATGCAAAAGGCTATACGCCCAGGCCATTGAGGCAAATTGAGATCTCCATAAAAAGCACTGCCAGTATTAAGTTGATGGATTAAATCTCTATATGCCGAAAACAATAATGGGGTGAGTGCAAAGAGTGCAAAAAATGAGCCAAAAACAATAAACCAATCAACTATCCTTTTAGGCAAATTATTGGTTACAAACTCTACGGATATATTAGCACGTTGCATTGTGACTGCTGCAAGAGGCATAATAATGGCAACCACCATTAACTCTCGTACAATAACAACAGCATCAGGTACAGATGTAGAAAATATATTTAAAGCTATTACATCAACAAAAATAATAACAGCCAAAAGGATAATAGCTATAGTTGCCACATCAACAAATATTTTTTCAATTCGTCGCAACATTTTATTCTCTCATATTTAAAATTTAACCGTCGAGGTACAATAGACC
>CAKMZG010000024.1:9200-19215 GCA_929200335.1 uncultured Alphaproteobacteria bacterium
TTTGCGTGTCCAAGGGTATCCTTTTTCGTTAAGCTCTTTTGTATATTCAGCAATGGCTGATTTATAGATATTGGTTAAAGCATCAGCATCTAAACCAACGCTTGTCATATTTCTTTTCCAATCATCTAAAAACAGTTCACTTGCTTCGTTCAATGCTTTTGTATCTTCAGGTGATAATTCAAAAACCTCTACTTTACCTAATTTTCCATCACGCATTGCATTTACTGCTTTTGAATTTGCACCGATAACAATTTGTGCAAATTTATCAGGCAACTCTTGTCCAGCTTGCTGAATAATTTGTTGTTGTTTTTTGGAAAGGTTATCATAAGTTTCTTTGTTCATGAACATACCATAGCCACCAATTTGACCCCAGTTAAATAAGGTATAATTATCAATTACTTCAAACCATTTTAAAGCTGGAATAATATATGAGTAACCCATGCTACAATCGATCAATCCAGTATCAAAACCTTGATAGGCTTCATAAACGTTTAAATTAACCATGGTCGCGCCCATTTTATCTAGCACTTTGCCATAAACACCAACGCCGCGGATCTTTTTGCCTGCTATATCACTTACTGATTTGATAGCATCGCCTTTACAAGCCATATTTACAGCAGAAGCGGTAAATGTGCCTATATAGACAAGATTTTGTTTTGCTAAGTATTCTGTAATACTAGGTGTTGTGCGCATTAATTTATCTGTTGCCCGCAGTCCAACCCATGCATCAGAACCACTGAGCGGTAAATCAGCTACACTATATGGTGCCATTTCTTTTTGGAAATAGGTTGAAATAATTGATCCCATATCCGCAACACCATCACCAATGGATTGTACTGATGCGGTAGATTTAAATAATGCACCACCCCATTGAATATCAAGTTTCAAATCATTGTCTGAAAGCTCTGCAATACGTTTGCTATACCATTTTAATGCAGCAGGTACCGTGCCGCGAGCAGGGCCGCTATGGCCATAATAGATTGCGGTTTCTGCAATTGTTACAGTGCTAAACGTATTTAGTGCTAATGCAAGGGCTAATCCGCCCATTAAATTTTTAATAATTCCCATTAAATTCTTCCTTCCTATAAACTGAACATTATTCTACTATGTAGAACTTCCTTCTGTAAAGGGGAATTATATAAATTAAACATCATAAATTTATAATTTATCAGCAAACGACGAAATTAATTTTGCTTTCAAAATTTTCCCCGTTGGAGCTACAGGAAGTTCATCAGAAATAATAATTCTTGACGGACGTTTATAAGGCGCCAATCTATCTTTCACAAAAGTTTTAAGTTCTGTTTCGTTCAAAGTACTATTTTGCGCCACTTTAACGAACCCCAATACCTCTTCATTGCCCATTATACTACGCCCAACTACACCAGCAATGATTACATCGGGATGTTCTGTCAATGCTGCTTCAACTTCTACAGGATAGACATTGAAACCTGAGCGAATAATTAATTCTTTAGAGCGACCGACGATATGCAATCGTTTTTTTTCATCAAAGCGACCAAGGTCTCCAGAGCGAAAAAATCCATCGTTTGTTAATGCTTTTGCTGATTGTTTTTCATCGCGAAAATAACCAATCATCACTTGGGGGCCACCGATAAGGATTTCTCCAATACCCTTTTCAGGCTCTGCGCCTACAGCTTGCATATCGAGTTTAAATGTACAATCTTGCATTGGATATCCAACGCTAGTATCTGGATCTCCAATAACACTATTAGTGGCGCAAACTCCAGCGCAACATTCTGTTAAGCCATAACCGTTTTGCAAGGCTAATCCATAAAATTCTTCGGCTTCACGCTTCCACGCCGGATCAAGTGGCGCACCACCAGATGATGCAATGCGTAAAATTCCGCGTGTATAAGTAGGTTTGTTATTGGCTTTAGCATAATGAAATAAATGAGCGTGCATTTGTGGCACCCCAGGAAAATAGGTCACATCTTTTTGCAGCGCATCAAATAAACGTTTTACATCAAATTTTGCCTCTAGGCGCATTGCAGCCTTGGAGAAACAGACAGCAAGAAAGGTAACTAAACCAAAAATATGAGAAAGCGGTAATGCAATAAAACATAAATCATTAGAATTCATATTCCGAACTTTAGCTGAGGCATATGCTGCTGCAACAAGACTACTTTGAGTTAACATGGCGGCCTTTGGAGCGCCTGTTGTCCCAGAGGTATATAGTAGTACAGCTACTTGCTTAGATGGATCATCAAAAACAGGTTCAGGTATGCTACCAGTACGTATTAAAATTGCAACTTCATTAAATGCCCCTTTAACAGCACGTGCATTAAATTTTTTTGCATGGGCGCGTGCAGCATCTGAGTTTTCAGTGCAAAACACAATAACACTGGGATCACTATGGGTAAAAATTCGTTTCAATTCAGCCGATGTTATACGAGAATTTATGACAACCGTAGCTGCATTTAATTGAGCGGCGGCAAAAAAGAAAGCTGGAACAGCAATAGAATTTTCAAAAGCAAGAACAAGCCTGTCTCCAGCTTTTAAACCAGCTTCGATTAAAATATCTAAAGCATCATCTACTGCAAGCTGCACATCGCGCCATGTATATTGTCTATCATTATAATCAATAATGGCTAACTCTTTAGCTCGAGTCGCAACGACATCTTTTAATATACCATTAAGGTTAGTTTGCATTATAGCCCCTCCCAAGGTTATTTTTAAAAAGCAAGGCCTTTGCATAGTAGCTTTTGGTTGTCTGAGAACACTGAGTGATTGAGGGTACTAATAACACACTCGGATTCTCAAATAATTTTATATGACTTTCGATTGAATATAACGATGTAGTCATGATTTTTTTCAACTATATCTAGTAAATTAAAGAGTGGAATGATCTAGGCAACGTTTAATGTTATGAATCGCTCCAAATGATAATCAACATCACCAAATAGATGATCAATCATTGTTAACCTACGAACAAAATGGGACAACGCATATTCATCAGTCATTCCTATACCACCATGCATTTGTATGGTTTCTTCTGCTACCAGTTGACCAACACGGCCAACTAGATTTTTCGTTGCGCTAACATAGCGTTCACGAGTATCACGTTTTGTTTCAAGGTGTCCGGCAAGATTGATTACAGATGATCTCGCTTGTTCTATCTCTATTAATACATCTGCCATACGATGTTGTAATGCTTGGAAACTACCAATTGGAACGCCAAATTGTTTACGCTCCCTTAGGTATTCAATCGTTAATGTTTTGGCTGCTTCCATCGCCCCTATTGCTTCAGAAGAAACCGCGAGAATTGCACGAGCATTTGCGGTTTCAATCGCGGGAAATGCTGCCCCAATTTTCCCCAACCGTGCAACTTTTTCAATGCGTACATTGTCAAAAATAATGCGTGCGCCAGATGTTCCATCAATGTTATGATGATCAATACATGTAATACCTTTGCTATCAAGAGGAACAATAAATACAGAAATTCCTGTTTCATCATACTCATTAGAATTTTCGCGTGCTGAAACTAATAATAGATTTGCCTGTTTACCATTGATTACATTACTTTTTGTACCATTTATTATAATTTCTGCTTCATCTGTTTCAGCGGTAGTAACAACATGATTTAAATTATAGCGTGATTGTGGTTCTCCATGAGCAAATGCTAAAATACTTGTGCCTGTGATGACATCATCAATTATTGTTTTTTGTATATCATTTCCTAGTTCTGCTAATAAGCCACCAGCTAAAACGCATGAACTTAGAATAGGCTCTATAACCCCAGCTCGCCCCAATTCTTCAAAGACCACCATAAGATCAAAACCAGAGCCCCCAAATCCATTGTTCTCTTCTCCAAACATTGCACCTAAAATACCAAGTTCAGCAAGTTTGTAAAAAAGATTTTTATCATAGGCTTCGCCTGATGCAATGAGTTTGCGTCGGGCTTCGTGATTATAATGATCAGCCATAAAGCGTTGTAGCATATCACGCAATATCATGCGCTCTTCTGTGTGATTAAAATCCATTTTAGTCATCCTTTAGAGCTTGAGAATTGTTTTCGAAATAATATTGCGTTGAATTTCATTGGCGCCACCAAAAATAGAAAGTTTACGCATGTTAAAATAATTAGGAGAGGCAGCTGGTGCATATTCAAAGTTTAGCGGATCCGCATTATCCCCACTATCAAGATAATTTGGCAAATAAGGCATTGCGTCAGGCCCTATAGCACGACGCAAAAGTGATGATAATTCTTGACGAATAAGTGTGCCTTTAATTTTTAACATAGAACTTTCAGCGCCAGGTGCTTGCCCCTTCGCCGCAGCACTAACCACACGTAAGTTTGTTGTGCGCATTGCCATCAAATCAATCTCAACTTGTGCCATCCGTGCTGCAAAATAAGGGCTTTGATTTAAAGGTTTGCCGCCAGACATTATACTAGCGGCTACATGCTTTAATGTAGCAAGAGCAGCATTAGAAAATCCAACGCCAGCTATGTTAGTACGCTCGTGAGTTAGTAGATATTTAGCATATGTCCAACCCTTGTCTTGTTCACCTACTAGGTTTTCAATTGGCACACGAACATTTTCAAAAAACACTTCGTTAACTTCTGCCTCACCATCAATTAAATGAATGGGGCGAACAGTAACGCCTGGTGTTTCCATGTTAATTAGCAAGAAAGAAATACCAGCTTGTTTTTTTACATCAAAATTAGTGCGCACCAGACAAAAAATCCAATTTGCATGTTGTCCTAGGGTTGTCCATGTCTTTTGACCATTAACCACATAGTGATCACCATCAAGCTCGGCGCGCGTTTTAATTGATGCTAGATCTGAACCCGCATCTGGTTCTGAATATCCTTGGCACCACCAATCCTCACCATTTAAAATACGTGGCAAAAAGCGTTGCTTTTGTGCTTCATTGCCAAATGCAAACAAAACCGGTGCTAACATTGTTAGACCAAATGGCACAATGCGTGGTGCATGGGCAAGACATGCTTCTTCTTCAAATATTTGTCGTTGAATAGCGTCCCATTCTGTGCCACCATATTTTTTTGGCCAATTGGTTGCTAACCAACCTTGATCGTTTAGAATTTTATTCCACTGTTTAGAGTCTGCTTTAGTTAAGCGCTTACCAAGACGAACTTTTTCGCAAATATGTATTGGCAAACTTTTGTTTAAAAATGTTCGCACTTCAGTGCGAAAATCCTGCTGTTCATCGGTATAATTTAAATCCATACTTTTTATTTCCTAAAAAATTTCAAACAGACCAGCTGCACCTTGTCCACCACCAATGCACATTGTTACAATACCTAATTTAGCACCACGTCGCTTGCCCTCTAACATCAAGTGCCCTGTCATCCGTGCACCTGTCATACCAAATGGGTGCCCGATAGAAATAGAACCGCCATTAACGTTACAAATTGCAGGATCAATCTCAAGCTTTTCACGGCAATACAATGCTTGACTAGCAAAAGCTTCATTTAATTCCCAAAGATCAATATCATCTATTTTTAAACCATGTCGTTCTAAAAGACGTGGAACAGCAAAGACGGGCCCTATTCCCATTTCATCAGGTTCACAACCCGCAACGGCAAAACCTTTAAAGGCACCTAATGGCGTAATACCTTCACGTGCAGCAATAGCCTCATCCATTACAACCAGTGCAGCTGCACCATCTGATAATTGTGATGCATTCCCAGCCGTTATAAAGTTTCCATCGCCTTGAACTGGAGTAAGTTTTGCAAGACCTTCCAATGTGGTGGTTGGGCGGTTACAGTCATCCATTTTAAAAGTAACTTCTTTGCGCGTAATCTCGCCAGTTTCACGGTCTTTAAAAGCTTGAGTAACAGTGATTGGTACAATCTCATCATCTAATAGCCCTTCGGCTTGTGCAATCGCAGTTCGCTTTTGGCTTTCTAGCGCTAATTCATCTTGGGCTTCACGACTAATACCGTAGCGTCGGGCTACAATATCAGCAGTTTGGATCATTGGAAGATAAATTTCTGGTTTATGTTCAGCAATCCAATCTTCTTGTGATTGTGGTGGGCGGGATGGTGGCATTTGGCTAATACTTTCTACGCCACCCGCTATTGTAGCTGGTGCTCCTTCTAGCACGATTGAATGCGCGGCCATTGCAATGGCCTGAAGTCCAGATGAGCAAAATCGATTTATGGTAGTTCCAGCAATGGTTACTGGCAATCCTGCACGGATCACTGATTGGCGAGCAATATTACCGCCTGTCCAGCCTTCAGGATATCCACAACCTATAAAGGCATCTTCTAATAAATCTGGATTTATGCCTGCACGCGCAACCGCATGTTTAATAGTATGGCCTGCCATTGTGGCGCCATGGGTTTCATTAAATGCGCCACGATAAGATTTTGCTAATCCAGTGCGTGCAGTGGATACTATTACAGCTCGTTTCATATTGTTATTCCTCACTACTTATTCAAGTTAGAAAAAGATTTTCCATCAGCCACCAAACGCTCAAGCAATGGAGCTGGCTGCCATAAATAATTGTCTTCTTTTGCAAATTTTTTTATATCGTTTAAAATTTTATCAAGACCCAGGGTATCTGCATAATGCATAGGCCCACCACGCCAGCGTGGAAACCCATAACCGTTTAATAATGTAACATCTACATCTAATGGTCGTAATGCAATTCCTTCATCAATCACTCGAGCTGCTTCATTAATCATTGCAGCCATATAGCGATCTACAATTTCTTGGTCAGATAATTCACGTGCATCAATAGATTTGGCGCTACGCTCGGCTGCTATAATTTCATCTACCTCTTTATCAGGGGTGCTTTTTCCATCTTTATAGATATAAAAACCATGACCAGTTTTACGCCCAAATCTGCCTTGCTCACACAACCGATCTGAAAATTCAGCATAGACTTCGCGAGGGTTACGTGTGGGCGCTAAACGTTTGCGCGTTGCCCAACCGATGTCCAAACCTGCAAGATCACTCACGGAGAATGGCCCCATAGCCAAACCAAAATTTACCAATGCGCGATCAATGTCAAATGGGCTAGCCCCAGCAAGTACAGCACCATCAATAGCTTTACGATAATGAGATAAAATACGATTGCCAATAAAACCATCACAGACACCAGAACGTACCGCAATTTTACGCAATTTTTTTGCTAAAGCAAAACCAGAGGCAACAATATTTGGTGCTGTTTTATTTGCAATAACTACCTCCAAAAGCTTCATCACATGAGCAGGTGAAAAAAAGTGTAGCCCTATTACGTTCTCAGGGCGTGATGTCATAGCTGCAATTTTATTGATATCGAGATAAGAGGTGTTGGATGCTAAGATTGCATCAGGTTTGCAAATTGTATCTAGTTTAGAAAAAACCTCTTTTTTAACTTCCATACTTTCAAATACAGCCTCTATAACAATATCCACATCGGCTAAAATAGCATAATCAGTACTAGCTTGGAATGTACCAGCCATGATTTTATCATAGGATTCTTGACTGAGTTTACCGCGTTTAACAGAGCCCATAAGCAGTTGAGAGACAGTATTGATTGCGTGATCAACAGAATCTTGATCGCGTTCAATCAATATAACTTTCAAGCCAGATAATAATGAGCTAACTGCAATGCCAGCTCCCATTGTGCCCCCACCAATAACGCCTAGTGTGGCTATGTTTAATGGATTAACATCCTCGATCTCTGGCAGTTTGCCCACTTGTCTTTCTGCAAAAAATGCATGAATAAGTGCTGATCTTTGATCACTTTGCATTAATTTTTGGAACAAGGCACGTTCTTGTGCTTGACCTTCTTTAAAGGGTAGATTTATTGCACCTTCAATGGCATCAATACATTTTTGTGGGGCAATTTGCCCACGAGCTTTTTGAGCAAGCCTATTTCGGTAAGTTTCGAATAACTGTGGTGCTGCTGAATTTGCTGAGCGCTTACTTATTGGTTGCACTTGCGCTCTTTTTTCAATTAGTTCTTGTGCATACTCAAGACCGGCTATACGTAAATCATCAGCTTCTGTTATTTTGTCAATCAAACCTATTTCAATGGCTTCTTTTGCTCCAATCTGGCGACCTGAGGTTATCATCTCTAATGCCTTTTCAACTGGTACTAAACGCGGAAGACGTTGTGTTCCCCCTGCACCAGGCAACAATCCTAAAGTAACTTCTGGTAGACCAAACTTTGTCGCTTGATGGGCAATACGATAGTGTCCACCAAGGGCAACTTCAAGTCCGCCACCTAAAACCACACCATGAAGAGCAACTACCACAGGTTTTGCAGCTGCCTCTATCTCATCAATGACTTCAGGTAAAAAAGGTTCCATCGGTGGCTTGCCAAATTCACGAATATCTGCACCAGCAATAAACGTTCGACCTGTGCAACAGATGACAATTGCCTCAACCTCGTCCATAACAATTGCGCGGCTAATGCAATCAGATAATCCCGCACGAACGGCTTGCGACAATGCATTTACAGGAGGGTTTGAAATTTGGATCACGCCCTTGTTTTCTATAATTTCCAACGTAACTGGGTTTAATATAGTTAAGTTTGAGCTAGCTGATTTTGAAGTATCTGGTGATACCATTTCTAAATTCCTTGTTATATGCATGTATATTGTAACTAATAGCCGATTCGAAAAGAAATTTCAATATATGGAATTAAATGTCTTTAGTTGGAATTTTGTTTTTTGGTTTTTTAATATAAGCTGAACAGGTATTGCCAAGGGGGTATAGGTCATCATTTTCAAATTTTAACCTTCAGTAATTAAGTTTACAGTACCCTTCGTTGACATCTTATAATTTACAATGATTTATTTCGAAGGTATATTTTTTAAAATTGGATTTCATTTTTGATGTTTTTTAAAATAATCCATAGTTGTTAATAGCTTATATTTTTCATATAATGAATTAGTTTTTTAAAAATTTAGGAAAGTTATATGGTTCTTCAAAATAACAGCTCCAAAGGAACAGCCAAAGCGCGGGGTAGACCTCGCGGTTGGGACGATAAAACGGAGCAAAATACAATCAAATCACTTGATCGGGCGATGCAAGTTTTTGAATATCTCAGCGAAACTCAGGGTAAAACTTTAACAAATTTAGCTGATGAGATGAACCAATCACCAGCTACTGTTTATCGTATTTTAGTAACTTTAGAGGGTAGAGGGTTAATCGAATTTGATCAAAAAGAGCAAATGTGGCACATTGGATCCCGTGCTTTTATTATTGGTGTACGGTTTTTACGCCGAAGTAATCTTGTTGATCGAGCCCGTCCAATATTGCGTAAATTAAAGGAAATTACTGGTGAAACTGCTAATCTAGGAATTGAAAAGGAAGGTGAAGTAATTTTCATAAGCCAAGTTGAAACACATGAAAGTATACGGGCTTTTTTTCCACCAGGAACTTTATCACCTATGCATGCTTCGGGTATCGGAAAAGCACTATTAGCTCATATGGAGACAGAGCGATTAGATCATTTCTTAGCAAAGTCAAAACCTCAGGCTTTCACAAAATATACGCTTATTAGTTCATCAGAATTAAAAAAAGATTTAGAAACTATTAGAACTCAAGGCTATTCAGTAGATAACGAAGAAAAAAATATAGGTATGCGCTGTATAGCAGCACCAGTTTTTGATATGAATCGGGAGGCTATTGCCGGTATTTCTGTTTCAGGGCCAACAAGTCGTGTTGATTTCAATAAAATTGAAACATTGAGCCGTTCGGTAATTGAAGCTGCCCACCAATTAACCGTTGCAATTGGTGGTACAGTTGAAGGGTAAGCGTTTTTTTTACCCCATATTGACAAGGTTTCGTCGCAAACTTTAGATTAAGTTATAAATAGCCCTATCCCTAGGGTGCTGTCAGAGGAAAGTTGAGGTTTGTGATTTTTCTGATATCCAGATGATAATATCAAGTTGGCAGTGATGTATTACATTCGTTTATTTGCAAGGGGCATCAAACAGAGACAGGTAGGGTCGCATTCAAATTGATGTTGGCACATTGATGAAGTGTTCGTGAAAATAAACGGCAAGCAACACTATCTTTTGCGCGCCATTGAT
>CAKMZG010000025.1:0-2765 GCA_929200335.1 uncultured Alphaproteobacteria bacterium
GATGAAGCGGATTATGAGACCGTTAAGAAACGGTTTGTGCGCTTGGAAAAAAGTAGAACAAAATCGGGCTCTGGCTTAGGTCTAAGCTTGGTTAATGCAGTTGCTCATCTCCACGGAGGTGAATTGGTTCTTAAAGACAATAAGCCCGGTTTAATTGTAGAATTTCAATTGCCATTATTATAATTTTCTCGCTAAGATAGGCACAATAAAATCAATGTGTGAGAGCGAGTACTATGGGCATAGAAAATTTTGCAGAGAAAAAAGCCGCTTGGCATCCCTTAAAATCACTTCGACCCCTTGAGGTTGAACTTGCAGAAGACCGCTGGCAAGATTTTATTGCTCACTGTAAAAATGCTAATGTTGAGCTATCTAGCGATTGGTTTTCAAACCATCTCTCTCACGAAGGCTTGTTCAAAGCCGTTTTTAATCTTTCCCCTTTTTTATATGATTGCGCTAAAAATCAAATTGAATTTTTAGAAGTGCTATTGGTTTCTGATTTGAAGATTGAATTTGAAACAATGCTTGAGCGTATTATTGACTTGGAACATCTGGATGCTGATTATAATGAAATGATCTTTATGGCCTCGCTTCGTCATTTGAAACAGCAATGCAGCTTATTATGTGGTATTGCTGATCTCTCAGGGCTTTGGCAAACCATGGAGGTGACGGAAGCTCTAACCAGATTTGCCGATCAATGTTTAAAAACCACCATGAATGTGGTGCTGCGTGAAACCGCCAAAACTGGTAAGATCAAATTACATGATAAGAACGATCCTTCAAAAGGCTGTGGCTGGGTGGCGCTTGCCATGGGTAAACAGGGTGGGTTTGAACTTAATTATTCTTCAGATATTGATTTAATCATAATTACAGAGCCTGAGGCTGGCATCATGCCTGATATACATGAGGCCACAACGATTTATTGTAAAATGACACAACAACTGGTGAAAATTTTGCAAACTCGCACGGTAGATGGTTATGTATTTCGAATGGATTTAAGGCTGCGCCCTGATCCTTCATCAACGCCAATTGCTATACCCTATTTAGCGGCCTTAAATTATTATGAAGGGCGTGGTCAAAATTGGGAACGCGCCGCTATGATTAAAGCACGTCCTGTGGCAGGTGATATCAAACTCGGGGAAGATTTTTTAAAAGAAATTCGTCCGTTTATTTGGCGTAAATATATGGATTACGCTGCCCTTGAAGATATCCATGCAATTAAGCGCCAGATACATTCTCATAAAGGTTTTGGCGAGATAACCATTGAAGGCCACAATGTAAAATTAGGCCGTGGAGGCATTCGAGAAATTGAATTTTTTGTCCAAACCCAGCAATTAATAGCTGGCGGACGCAAGGAAAATATTCGTACGCGGAAAACTTTAGAAGGCATGGCAAACTTAGTTTTGGAAGGCTGGGTAGAGCAATCCATTGCAGATGAATTAATTGCAGCTTACCTCTTTTTGCGTAATGTCGAACATCGACTGCAAATGGTTATGGATGAGCAAACCCATGTGCTGGGCAATAGCGAGGAGGACATTCTGCGTATTGCATTTATGATGGATTATGAAACAAGGGATAATTTCACGAAAAATCTACTTCATCATTTGCAAACAGTGCAGGGACATTTTTCAAAGCTGTTTAATGATGATCAAGCAACAGATCAAGATGATATTGAAAAACTAAGTGTTGTAGCAACGGCAGAGGGCGAGGTGGATCCATCTGATGTAAAAATGCTTAGTGAATTGGGTTATGAAAATGCTAGAGCTGTGATTGAGACCATTCAAGGCTGGCAATCTGGCCGTTTCCGTGCGGTACATACCCCTACTGCCCGTCAAAGATTATCTGAACTTACCCCTCTAATCTTGAAATCTTTTGCCAAGACGGCTCGTTCAGATGAAGCCCTTTTTGCCTTTGATGAATTTATAAAAGGCTTGCCAGCAGGCGTGCAATTATTCTCCCTATTGAAATCAAATCCTGCACTTTTGGAACTCTTTGCTCATATTATGGGTTCAGCCCCACGGCTTGCTGACATTATCACTAAGCGTCCGCATATTTTTGATGGATTGCTTGACCCTGCATTTTTCTCTGGTGTGCCAAAGCCCGATGATTTGCGTAAAGCATTTGATAAGGCTATGGACTTAGCAATTGATTATGAAGATGGTTTAGATCGCGCTAGAATTTTTGCAGCAGAGCAACGCTTTTTAATTGGTGTGCGCCTGTTAAGTGGTGCGATTGATGGGGTTATTTCTGCAAAATTATTCTCTGATTTAGCTGAAACCTTATTGCAGGGGTTGCTGGCCTATGTGCAAAACATGTTTGAGGCAAAGCACGGTAAGGTAAAAGACGGCCAAATAGCGATCGTTGCCATGGGGAAATTAGGCAGTCGAGAACTCGCTGCAGGCTCTGATTTAGATTTGATTTTATTAGTAGATCATGACCCTGATGCAGCCTATTCTGATGGCGAAAAGCCATTGCCGACATCTCAATATTTTATTCGTCTTACTCAAAGGCTAATAGCTGCAATGAGTGCGCCTACGGCAGAAGGTGTTCTATATGAATTGGATTTCAGATTGCGGCCATCTGGCAATGCTGGCCCATTGGCAACCCATATTGAGCGCTTTGACAAATATCAACGTGAGCAAGCTTGGACATGGGAACATATGGCATTAACTCGTGCACGTGCAGTTGCTGGCAATGTTTCATTAATGCAACGGAGCGATGATCTTATTCATGATTTGGTTAATTCAGAACGAGATATTGATGCTACG
>CAKMZG010000025.1:2775-19007 GCA_929200335.1 uncultured Alphaproteobacteria bacterium
ATGCTACGCGAAATAACTTGCTTGAAATGCGTGAAACTTTAGAGCGAGAAAAAGAAAGCGAAGACCATTGGGCGTTGAAGACCGTTAAAGGTGGGTTAATTGATATCGAATTTTTAGCCCAATGGGTGAGCCTTAATGGCGCATTTAAAGATCAAGCTAATCGTCCCTATGCAACCAATGAGGTTTTAAAACGGGCAGAAGCTTTCCAAACATTACAAAATGATAATGAAACCCTACTAGACGCATGGGAAATATATACTAAATTAACACAGTTGATACGATTATGTATCGGCTCTGAATTTTCTATTACCAATGTGCCCAATGGCCTGTTGGAGAAAATATGTAGCACGTTAGATTTGCCCAGTATTGAATTGGTTGAGCAGCATTTGCAAGACACACAAAAATCTGTTCGCAGGGTATTTGATAGCGTATTGAAAACCTAAACGTTGAATCAGGATGGGTCTGCTTCGCCGTTTATATTGAAATGGGGATACGGAGTAAAACCATGAATAAAACTACTAAAATTATTATCGCCACAACAGCATTTGTAACCCTTGGAACAGGTGCATTGATTGCCAAAGAAAAAGGCCGTCATCTACACCCAAAGGCTGTATTTGAAAATATGGACACTAATAAAGATGAGAAAATTGCCAGTAGTGAATTTTCCAATTTTCTTAAAAAGCACTTTGATGAAGCTGATGCCAATAAAGATCAAATTCTAGAAGCAACTGAAATTGCTGAGCATGTGAAAATGCGTCGTGGCAAAAAGCGCGCTCATCGTATTATACGTTTCGTAGATATGAATGGCGATGAGAAAATTTCTCGTGATGAATTGAATAATCGTTCTAGTAAACTTTTTGCATTATTGGATGTCAATGGCGATGGCAGCGTAACAAAAGATGAGCTGCCATTTGGTGGACGTCATCATAAGAAATAAAAAAATAGAATTTTAAAATTTTAATACAAATTGAAAAACCTCTGCATCTGTGGAGGTTTTTTTATATGCACATTTCTAATAGTGAAAGTTGTGCCTCTTGTTCTGCTGCAATTTCTTTATTAGTTTTGTTGTTGTGTTTAATGGGTAATTTTAATGCCACAAGGGTTCCTTGCCCTTCTTTGGAATGCATTTTCATTTTACCATCATATAATTCAACCAAGGATTTAGAAATTGCTAGTCCTAGACCAGAGCCTGAATGGCTCTTTGATATATGGGTTTCTACTTGCTCAAAAGGTTTGCCTAAACGTTTAAGTGCACTAGGTGCGATGCCAATGCCGCTATCTTGAATAAGGATGAAAATGGAATTTGCTTTTTGAGTAGCGCGAACTTTAATGGTGCCATTGGGTTGAGTGAATTTAACCGCATTGGATAATAGATTAATTAAAATCTGTTTCATGCTGCGGCGGTCTGCATCCAAAATTATTTCTGGTTGGATATTTTGTTTGACGTCAATGTTTTTCTCATCAGCTTGGACTGAAATAATTTTCATAGTTTCTTCAAGAATGTCATCCAATTGTGTAGATTCAAAGGTAATATTAGTATGTCCTGCTTCAATCTTTGACATATCTAAAATATCGTTGATAAGACCTAGAAGATGGTCGCCGCTGTCTTTTATATCGCTGGCATATTCTTGATATTTGGGTGATCCCAATTCACCAAAAGATTGATTTTTCATAATGTCAGAAAAACCAATAATAGCATTTAGTGGTGTTCTTAATTCGTGGGACATATTGGCTAAAAATTCTGATTTAGATTTATTTGCTTCTTCGGCACGATCTTTCTCAATCGAATATTTTTGTGCCAATTCTCTAATGCCTTCATTGCGCTCTTGTAATTCAGTGCGAGAGCGAGAAAGATCATTAACAGAGGCTGTCAAGCGGCGTTGCGAGCTGATCAGTTTTTCTTCATTGCGTTTAATTTGAGTAATATCCGTACCAATGGAAACAAAGCCGCCATCTTTTGTGCGGCGCTCATTGATTTGCAACCAACGGCCATCTAATAATTGCGCCTCTCTGGTGACAGAGCCGGCAGAATGATTATTCTCTATAATGTTTTGTTTTTTAACCGCAGTTTGCGCGCCTGATGTCATAACTTCTTCATAGGGCATGCCAGGTTGAATAAGGCGGTCTGGCAAATTATGTAATTGTTGATATTTACTGTTGCACATCACAAGGCGTTTTTCCGCATCCCATAAAACGAAAGCCTCAGAAATATTTTCAATGGCATCGCGAAGGCGGTTATTAGCTTTCTTGGTGAGTTGCTTAAGGTTTTGTTGATCAGTAATATCAATGGCAATGCCGATTAAATGTGGTTGGCAAGATTTATAATTCACAAGCTCTGCACGGGTGCGCAGCCATACCCAAGTATTATCAGCATGGCGCATACGAAACTGAATATCTATGGTTTCGCCTTTTTCATGAAATGCGCGCTCAGCCACTTCATAAAGATTTGCATCATCAGGGTGAATGCGATCACTAACGTCTGCAAAGCCTAGAAGAATATCTTGAGGTGGTAACCCTAACAATTCATACATGGATTGTGACCAAAAAATTCTACCATTGCCCAAATCCCAATCCCACATACCACAACGACCACGATTAAGGGCTGTATCAAATCTTGTGCGGGTTTCGCTATAAATATTATCAGCTTCTCTGGCGCGGCCTGCCAATTTAAAATAAGCATAAAGAAAAATACCTAATACGCTGGCCATAAATATTAATAGGGCGCTGTTCATGGTCAAGGTCTTGCGCCAATCTTGATAGATGCTGCTTGTGGGTTGAATTAGGGTCAATCCCAATTTAGCTTTATCTAGATTATAATGGCTTACAATCACGGCTTGATCATTGAGAGTTACCTCGCGCACCTTTGCGCGTTTGCCGTAAGTGGATAGGATATATTCATTTTGCAAAAGCCCATTAATGGCTGCATCAGTAAAAGGCAAATCTTGGGAATTATAAGCTAATACTTCACCAGTTTGATTTGTGACAACAAAATAGACATTTTGTAGCTCTTCGCTAAAAGGCACAGCGCCATTTATTTTTTCCACCAGCCAAGAGTTATTAACTTCATGGATACTGATTTCGCTTTGTTGTAAGCTTTGTGCTGTGATCAAGCCAACTTGTTGCAATTGGCGCTTGGCTTGTAGTTCAACATCTTTAGCTTGAACCAACAAGAGTAACGCTTGTGCAATAGCTACGACGACAATAAAGGTAACCGCTAATATGGGGACAAATCTGCGCCAGAAACTTTCAGATTTTAATAACAGATGATAAGAAGGATTAATTAAAAGACGAGCATGCCCGCCAAATTGTTCTGCGGGTCTACTGAAGTTAAAGCTAGAACGAATCCCCGACGATTGGCCGCTATTAACGTCCTTATGAGCCTCCATGTGAGTCATTTAAATAACCTATAGATTTGATTTATATGCGGCTACTTAGACTGGTGCCGAAAATATTGTGTATTTTATAACGAATACTAAATCACAATTTTAAATAAGTTTTAGCTAATTTAAGAAGTTAGTTAAAACGAATCGTCTCTATTTGAATCCACAATGGGAATCTTGTCCAGCATTTTTTTATAAAATTTCAACTATCTTATTTGCTGCCCAAGGTGCGGTTTACAATATCATGGGTATCAGTTGAAAGATTATCTCTAGCTGCGATGCTTTCAAGTGCTGTTTGAGCATGCTTGCGTCTGATTGGCTCTAAGTCTTTCCACATGCTGAAAGCAGTTAAAATTCTTGCTGCTAATTGAGGGTTTTTCTTATCAATTTCAATGCAAACTCGGGCAAGAAATTGATAGCCCATACCATCTTTACGATGAAATCCTGCCATATTGTTCATGGCGAATGTGCCAATTAATGCGCGTACACGATTGGGGTTTTCAATGGAAAAAGCTGAATGACCCATTATTTGGATTACATTTACTAAGCAATTGGGATCACTATCCATAGCTTGGATGGCAAACCATTTGTCATGGATGAGTGGGTTGCCTTTCGCATTTTCATAAAAATGCTGTAACATATTTTTTCGGATGATTTCATCGCTACTAAATTGCATATAACTGCTAATAGCATTCAAACGAGTGCTCATATTATTGGCATGATAATATTGGTTTTTACAAAGCTCCAAGGTGTCACTATCATTTGCAGCACAGCCCAGTGTAAGCAAAACGCTCGTAAGCGCGCGCTTGCCCACTTGTTCAGCAGAATGCTTATAATGCTCTTTAATTTCAAGAGTTTTAAATAAGTTTGGCAATAGAGAAATTATGCTCTTACCCAGTGCAATTTGTAGCGCTCTAAATGCTGAGCAGATTTTATCGGGATCAATGTTATTGCCAATAGCATTGGCGATAACTTGTGGTGTGGGTAAAGACAACAGTGTCGCTCGGTAGTGGGGGTCTAGATCAGATTGCTTTGTTAGTTGTACCAATATATCCAGTAGATCAGATGGAATAGCCACATTGTCCTTTGTGCTGGCATCTATTAAATGTTTCATCACAATATTTTGCACAGATTGCCAGCGGTTGTAGAGATCGCCATCATGGAAGGCTAAGAATTTTAAATCGTCTAAACTTTGTTCCATTTCAATATTGATGGGTGCGGAAAATTCACGCCCTATGGATAGTACGGGTTTTTCTGATAATTTTGTAAATGTAACTGTGGCTTGGGAATTGATCAGATGAATAATGTCGCCACTGACTGGGCAATCGCCTTTCACATGGAAGGATAAATCATTGCCGGATTTCCCCACTAAACCAAATTTTAATGGAATATGAAAAGCTTGCTTGATCGCTTGGCCTGGGGTTGGTTTGGTTTTTTGTTTTAAATTGAGTGTTAGGCTCCCGCTCTCGGCATCATAGTGTTGATCTATATATACGCTTGGTGTGCCAGCCTGTTGATACCATAGAAAAAATTGGCGTAAATCTACATCATTAGCATCTTCAAAACAGGTAATAAATTCTTCAATTGTGGAGGCCGTGCCATCATGACGGCTGAAATAAAGCTGAATGCCTTTGAAAAATCCAACTTTCCCCAAAATAGTTTTTAGCATACGGATTACTTCCGCACCTTTTCTATAAACAGTCGCGGTATAAAAATTATTGATCTCGCTATATTGATTAGGGCGCACGGGATGGGCTAATGGGCCTGCATCTTCACGAAATTGAGCCGATTTTACGGTCATTACTTCTTGAATGCGATTTACAATTTTGGAGCCTTGGTCTTCAGAATATTCCTGGTCACGGAAAACAGTCAAACCTTCTTTAAGACACAATTGAAACCAATCGCGGCAGGTGATGCGATTGCCTGTCCAATTATGAAAATATTCGTGTGCGATAATGCTATCGATGAGATGGTAATTGCCATCTGTTGCAGTTTGTGGATCAGCTAAAATAAATTGATCATTAAATATATTCAGCCCTTTGTTTTCCATGGCTCCCATGTTGAAGTCAGAAACAGCGACAATATTAAAAATATCCAAATCATATTCACAGCCATAGGTTTCTTCATCCCAGCGCATGGACTTTTTTAACGCCATGAGTGCAAAATCAGCATATCGCGCTTTGCCATTTTCCACATAGATGTTTAATTCAACTGATCGTCCTGAGCGGGTGATAAATTGGTCGCTAACTGCCTCCAAATCACCGCCAACAAGAGCGAAAAGATAGCTGGGTTTGGGATGAGGGTCATGCCATATAGCATAATGTTTTCCACCTTCTAAATCGCCCTCTTTTATCTTATTGCCATTAGCAAGTAAAACGGGTGCCGCAGATTTATTGGCGATAATTCGCGTGGTATAGGTAGTTAATACATCAGGTCGATCTAAGAAATAAGTGATGCGGCGAAAGCCTTCCGCTTCACATTGTGTGCAATATACCCCATTGGAGCGGTAAAGTCCCATGAGCTGTGTATTAGCCTCAGGGTCTAATTGGGTTTCAATGGTTAGCTTAAATGGCTGTTTTGGTGGTTTTTTCAGGGTCAAAGCTTGAGGTGTAATGTGATAATCATCTGCACTCAAAGGTTGGCCATTTAACAATAGAGATTTTAAAACTAATTCATCACCGTTCAGCACTAATGGTTTGTCATTGATTGTATGTTGATTGGGTAGAAATTCAATAATGGCAATAACTATTGTTTTATCATCATCTAAATTTACATCTAAAGCTATTGATTTTATATCATATTCGGGGGCTTTGTAGTCTTGCAGTTTGATGGTTTGTCCCAAATCCGTACGCATATCATTTCCTTGATGTTGGCAATGCCATTGCAGATTGCTGTTTGATGAAATAAAAGATAAACTATAATTTACAAAATTTATAGTATGATTCCAAGTATTGCCCCAAAGTAAAATAAGAGTTTAACATGTCTTTTAAATTTGAAAATGCTATAGAGCCACTTTTTTCTTATAAAACAAATTTCCAAAGCAAATCTGTGAAAGCTTTATTTGATGACGATGCAGAGCGCTTTAAGAAGTTTTCCATTCAATTAGATGATGTGCTTTTTGATTATTCTAAGCATTTGATTGACCAAAATATTTTGACGCAATTATTAGAGCTTGCTCATAAATGCGGGTTGGAAGAAAAACGTGCTGCTTTATTTGCGGGTAATAAAATTAATTTTACCGAAAACCGGTCGGTGATGCATTGGGCATTGCGCCAGCCAGAAAATGCAACCTTAGAGGTTGATGGGCAAAATGTTAGCGCGGATGTCCATCAAGTTTTAATTGCCATGTCTCAATTTAGCGAAGAGGTTCGCCTTGGCAAAATTAAAGGGTGCGGTGGAAAATTTAGTGATGTGGTTAATATTGGCATTGGCGGCTCTGATTTAGGCCCTGCAATGGTAAGTCAAGCGCTTGAGCCTTATTGCGATGGCCCAAAACCTCATTATGTATCCAATGTGGACGGTGCAGATATTGCCGGTGTTTTAAAACATCTTAATCCTGCAACAACTTTGTTCATTGTCGCCTCAAAAACATTTACCACTCAAGAGACTATGCGCAATGCTAAGACCGCTCGCAAATGGTTAGTGGATGCCCTTGGCGATGATGCAGTGAAAGATCATTTTGCTGCCCTTTCAACTAATCTTGATGCGGTTGCTGAATTTGGTATTGATAAATCCCGTGCTTTTGGCTTTTGGGATTGGGTTGGCGGGCGATATTCGCTTTGGTCTGCCATTGGCCTATCCACTATGATTGCCATGGGTGTTGAAAATTTCAAAAGCCTGCTTGAGGGCGGTCATAGTGTGGATGAGCATTTTAAAACTGCACCCATGGCAGAAAATATTCCCATAATCATGGGGCTCTTGGGCATATGGTATCGTAATGTCTGGGGCTATAATACCCATGGGGTTATGCCCTATGACAATCGCTTAGCAAGGTTTCCCGCATTTTTGCAGCAATTGGATATGGAATCTAATGGTAAATCTGTAACGAGCGATGGGGCGTCAGCTGTTTATGACACTGGGCCAATTGTATGGGGTGAACCTGGCACGAATGGGCAGCATGCTTTTTATCAATTAATCCATCAAGGAACATCGGTTATACCGGTTGATTTCATGGTGGCAGCGCAATCTCATGAAGCTGAGAATGCGGATTATGAGGATCACCATCAAAAATTAGTTGCCAATTGCTTTGCCCAAAGTGAGGCTTTGATGTTGGGTAAGAATATTGATCAGGTGAAATTAGAATTGCAAAATACAGGCATGAATGAAATTGAAATTACCGCCCTTGCACCTCATAAAGTATTTTCAGGTAACCGCCCATCCTCAACGTTTTTATATGAAAAATTAACCCCGCGCACATTGGGTCAATTGATAGCGCTCTATGAGCATAAGGTTTTTGTGCAAGGCGCTATATGGGATATTAATTCCTTTGATCAATGGGGGGTTGAATTAGGCAAAAAATTGGCCAATACTCTATTGCCTATGATTAAATCTGCCAATGCAATTACAGATGGTGCGGATAAAGACCACTCCACCGCTGGCCTCTTAGCCTATTATCATACACTTTGTTAATTCTGAGGCGTCATTGGTGGCATTATATACTGCATTAGCCAAGATTATAGGTCATATTTATAGACCAGTGCGAATTGGAGTTTTCTCTAAAGTCTTTTTCTTTATGCGCTCTCGGTTGATTGTATAGGCCGTAGATAAGATAATTATGGCGGCTCCTATAAAGGTATAGATGTTTGGAATTTCATTAAACCAGAAGATGCCAATTAGGGTTGCATAGATAATGCGTCCATAGTCCAAAACCCCGAGAAGGGATGCCTCGCTATATTTATAAGCAATAATGTTAAAGCGTTGCGCAAAATAGCCAATCACTCCGATGGTGATCAACACCAGCCAATCATAAAATTCAGGCCATTTCCAAAAATAAATTGCAGGAATGGTGATGGCAAGACCCACAAAAAAGGCTTGATAGGCAAGAATTGTGATAGGCTTTTCCGTTCGAGTTAATTTACGGATACAAACCATGGCAAGTCCAGCCCCAGCAGAACCGATGATGGCTAGTATTTCATAAAAGCTAACACCATCAATAGATGGGCGCAGCATGATATAGACGCCTAAAAATCCAATCACAACCGCGCTCCAGCGCCTGATGCCGACAACTTCGCCTAGAATGAATATGGCAAATATTGTGATGAAAAAAGCCTTTGAAAAGCCGATGGCGGTTGCAGTTGCCAAATCCATATGAATAATGGCTGTAAATCCACAGCTCATGGCGATAAGCGCTGAAGCAATTCTAATGAATTGCAGCCCTAATTGGTCGGTTTTTAGGGCTGCAATTGGGTTATCAGAAAATGCTCTAACCACAAAAGCAACCATAATGAGTTGACGTATGAACAGGATTTGAAAGACATTATAAGTCTGTCCCATCCATTTGATGCAGGCCACCATAAAACTAAAGCCCACAGCACCAATTAAAAATAGCATTATGCCTTTGGCATGCATGGGCATTTGTTCATACCAACGTATGATTTTTAGGTTTTTCCAGTTTAACGGGATCATGCGAACTATTTAAATTTTTTGAGGGTTGAATATGGTAAATTTTCGTTTGGGCAGTAATTGTACGCTATCTTATTCATGTGTATATTGATAGGGTAACTTGTTAAATTCAATTTGAATACATGGAAATAATCTATGGATATTAAGGTTCCACCAAAATTTGGCAGTAAAAACCAAGCTAAATATGGCATGGGTTCCAGTGTGTTGCGTAAAGAAGATGCCGCATTTATAAAAGGCGAAGGGTGTTATACCGACGATATCCATGATCCCAATCAATTAGTAGCGTTATTTTTAAGATCTCCCATAGCTCATGCTAACATCACCCATCTTGATATAAGTGAAGCCCTGGCGCTTGAAGGGGTTCATGCTATTTTAACCCATGATGATATCAAAGATTACGGCAATTTGCCCTGCGTACGGCCACTGCAGCAAGCTGATGGTAATATTCACCCTATCAAGTCTATCCCGCTTCTGGTTAAGGATAAAATTCTTCACGTTGGTGATGCTATTGCTATGGTGGTGGCGGATAATCTAGCTGTTGCTCGCGATGCTTTGGAGTTGATTGAGCTTGATTTTGATATGCTTGATGCAGTGGTAGAGATAGAAAGTGCTTTAAAAGATGATGCGCCATTGGTGCATGAAGATTTAAAAACAAACCAAGCGTTTCAAGTGGAAATTGGCGATAAGGCTAAGATTGAGAAGATTTTTCAATCCGCACCCGAAATTTGCGAATTGCAAATAATTAATAATCGTCTGGTAAGTAATTTTATGGAATTGCGCTCAGCCATTGGTGAATGGTCAGATGATGAGGGCTATATCCTTACATCTGGTTCTCAAGGGGTGCATGGTATTCGTGATATCCTAGCCAAAGATGTTCTAAAAGTTGATCCCAAAACCATTCGTATGATTACGCCCGATGTAGGCGGTGGTTTTGGCACGAAGGTTTTTCCTTACCGTGAGCATGCGCTTGTGTTGATCGCGGCAAAAAGCTTAAAGAGAAAAATTAAATGGACATGTGAGCGTTCAGAGCATTTTGTAATTGATGTCCATGGTCGTGATAATTTGACGTTAATGCGTATGGCCATGGATAATACTGGAAAATTTTTAGCCCTTGATGTGGATTTAAAAGCAGCCATGGGAGCTTATTTAAATTGCTATGGGCCTTTTATCCCTTATCTCAGCCAATCCATTTTAACTGGCATCTATGACATCCCTGCAGCTTTTACCACGATTACGGGGGTTTATTCTCATACAGTGCCTGTGGATGCTTATCGTGGCGCTGGCCGCCCAGAGGCGATTTATGCTCTTGAACGCTTGGTAGATCATTGTGCGCGCCATCTAGGCCTTTCTGTTGAGGAGATTAGGCGGCGCAATGCCATTACCCCAGATCAATTGCCCTATCAGGCTGTAACAGGTGCTTTTTATGATACGGGTGACTTTACCGCTCATATGGAAGTCTGCATGAAAAATGCAAAATGGGATAGTTTTAGTGAGCGTTATGAGCAAGCAAAACTTAAAGGCAAAATTAGGGGCATTGGCATGTCTACTTATATTGAAGCCTGCGCTTTTCCTGGTTCAGAACCTGCTTTTATTGAATTAAATGAGGATGGTTCTGTAACCATTTTAATAGGCACCCAATCTAATGGGCAAGGGCATCAAACGGCCTATGCGCAATTAGCTGCGGATGTTTTAAGTCTCCATATTGATGATGTGCATGTGCATCAAGGTGATACGGCGCGTCTTGCAAATGGTGGCGGTACGGGTGGTTCTCGCTCCATTCCATTGGGTGGTGTATCTGTGCATCAAGCCAGTGAAGATCTAAGCGAAAAAATCAAAGAGGTAGCTTCTGATGTTTTAGAAGCATCTAAACAAGATTTGGAATTAATTGAGGGCTGGGTGCGCGTGGTAGGTACTGATAAGGCTGTTTCATTAAGTGAGATAGCAAAATCTGCACCCATAATGCTGAAAGGTGAAGGTGAATTTAAACAAGCAAAAGCCACTTATCCTAATGGCACTCATATATGTGAGGTGGAAATTGACCCTGATACGGGTGAATGCGCGGTGGTTGATTATCATATTGTTGATGATTTTGGTAAGACGCTTAATCCGCTCATGCTGGCAGGTCAGGTGCATGGAGGTGTAGCGCAAGCCATTGGTCAATGTCTTTTAGAGCATACGGTTTATGATGATGATGGGCAATTGCTCTCGGCTTCATTTATGGATTATTCTATGCCGCGTGCTGATGATATGCCTGATTTTAAATTTGAAACCCGTAATGTGCCTTCAACCTCTAATATCATGGGGATGAAGGGCGCTGGTGAAGCGGGAACCATTGGAGCGTGTCCTGCGGTGATGAATGCTGTTGTTGATGCTCTTGATCGTGCTTATGGAATCAAGCATATTGATATGCCAGCAACACCACACCATATTTGGCAGGCAATATATCAACAAAAAGCTTAGTGCAAAAGCATAGGCGGGCAAAGGTTAAACGGGCATTTATGACAGCAATAGCATTAACAATCGCGGGTTCTGATTCAGGCGGTGGCGCAGGCATCCAGGCAGACCTTAAAGCATTTTCAGCAATGAAAGCCTATGGGGCATCTGTCATAACAGCCATTACAGCGCAGAACACTATGGGTGTCACAGCTATTCATGATGTGCCTATTGATATTATATCTGCACAGATTGAGGCAGTATTATCAGACCTTGATGTTGACGCCATTAAAATTGGCATGCTTTCAAACCCTGAAACTATTCAAGCGGTTGCTGAAGGCATTGCAAAATATCCTAAAATACCGGTGATTTTAGATCCCGTTATGGTGGCTGAAAGTGGGGATGTTTTGTTGCAACATTCAGCTATTTCAGCATTGATTGAGCTGCTTTTTCCGAAGGCAGCATTAATCACGCCCAATCTGCCAGAAGCTGCAAAACTTTTAGATTGCGCAATGGCAGAAAATCGCTCTGATATGGAAGTGCAGGCTCAAAAGCTATTAGCCCTTGGTGCTAATGCTGTTTTAATGAAGGGCGGCCATTTTGAAGGCGATGCCGCAGATTATTTTTGTGATGGGCAAAAGGGAGAGTGGTTTGAGGCCGAACGCATAGAAAGCAATAATACTCATGGCACAGGGTGTTCGCTTTCCTCAGCCATTGCTGCTGGTATTGCTCACGGCAAGGATTTATCCTCAGCCACTGAAGCTGCAAAAGCTTGGCTCACAGGTGCTATAGCCGCCGCTGATAGTCAAGCAATTGGCAAAGGGCATGGCCCTGTCCATCATTTTCATGATTTATGGTAACTTAAAAGCCTTAGAACGTCTCACCGATATGATTTTGGCTATAATTAAAAATTCTTATGAATTTCCTGTTGTCCCTTCTGTGCTTTCATCTGTTTCATAATATTCAGGTTCAGAACGCGGATCCATGTTATAGGTTTCAGGTGTATGCACCCGCGCCATTGGAGAAGTTTGAAAGTCAATCTGTTCATTGTCATCTGGTGATTCACGCTTAGAGACACGATAAATGGCATAGCCAGAATAAAGCAGATGAATAGTTGCCGTTGATAAAAACAGTGCATTTGCTCCAAAAAAATCCATCATTTGCGCCGTAAATAGAGGGCCCGCCATGGTGCCGGCGCCATAAATTACCAATAGGCCGCCAGCAGTTTTAACAAAATCAGCAGGGTCGGCATGATCGTTAGCATGAGCCACATTAAGCGAATATATTGAGAATAATGTTCCGCCATAAATTAAGATGGTTAGGAAAAAGATGGTGTTATTAGGATTGTTTTGTGCAAGCAGCATCAGGGTAAAACCAAGCGTAGCACCAGCAAGCCCTGCGCCGATCATAACATAGCGACGGTCGAGGCGGTCAGATAAACGTCCGATAGGATATTGAAAGATAATAGCTCCAATCATGGCGGAGGCCATCAAGGTTGCCAATGTTTTTGAATCAAATCCTGCTTCATGGCCAAAAACAGGCGCAAAAGTACCCCATCCTGAGCTGATAATACCGGAAAAAAATGAACCAATTGCTGCAATGGGCGAGTTTCTAAACAATGCTTTGAGGTTCATATCAACTTCGGTTAGGGGCGCTGGTGATTGAGCCTTGGATACCGCAGTTGGAATAACCGCCAAAGCATAAAGGATAGCGCATAACATGAAGAGTGTGTCTTTTTCAGGTTGAGCAAAAATCAAAAGATATTGTCCGCCCATGATGGCGACCTGTGTGACGATCATATAGACGGAGAAAATCATGCCACGGGTAGAGTTATCACCGCGTTCATTTAGCCAACTTTCACAAACCATGTAGCAACCCGCAAGCGAAAAACCTGTTACGGCGCGCAGAATCATCCATGCTACTGGGTTCACAATCATGGCATTAATCAACATGACGGTTGCTAATAGAGCGCTTAAAGCCGCAAAGGTTCGCACATGACCAACCCTGCGCACAAGAAGCGGAATTTGCACGCAGCCTATAGTAAAGCCGATGGCGAAGAATGTACTAATCCAACCGATTTGAAACGCAGAAAAGCTCTCTATTTGTGCACGTACTGGAATTAGAAGGCCAATTAGGCCTGTTCCAGCAAATAAGAAGGCGGCGCTAGCTAAAATAGATATAATGGGTAGAATATGGTGCATTTGTACGTGCCTTTAAAATTAAAATGCTAAAAAAATCCTGCAAACCCAAATCAGGGCTTACTTATCAATTTTATACTTCAATGCTAAAAGGTCTTTCCATGCAAGCTTTTTTTGCATGGGTTGGCGCAATAAATATTGAGGATGAAACATACTGATGCACGGATAGTTTTCATCTGATATTTGCAAGCTTTTCCACTTGCCACGCAAGCGCACAATGCTGTCATTTGAGTTGAGCATGGTTTTGGCAGCGGACGCCCCAATAAGAACGATATGCTTAGGCTTAATCAATTTGATTTGCCGCTCAATGAAAGGTAGGCATAGCGTATTCTCAAAAGGCGTGGGCGCTCGATTGCCAGGTGGGCGCCATGGAATGATATGACCAATGTAAATAGCCTCTCGGCTTAAGCCAATGCTGGCCAACATTCGATCAAGCAAAATGCCAGCATCACCCACAAATGGTTTGCCGCTTAAATCTTCATCACGGCCAGGGGCGTCACAAATTAGCATTACTTCGGCCTCAGGATTTCCCTCGCCGAGAATGGTATGTTTTGCTGTGCTTTTTAAATTACAGCCTTCAAAATTTATGACAGCCTCATTTAAGTCTTCTAATGTTTGAGCCTCCCGAGCTACACCGCAGGCGCGTTTTATAGTCTCTTCATTGGGAACAGAAGCGACCTGAGGCGCTATGGGTTTAGGCTGCGCTTTAGACGGGTTTGCGTTGGGGCGTTTTAATTCAGGCTTTTGCGCCTTGTTTAACTTAGCCTTTTCAGCGGCTTGTTTGGTTTCAGCAAAGCGATCTTGTGGTGTTTCTGCCAAAGCGCAATCAATACCGCTATCTAGAAAAAATTCTAGAATTTCTTGATGCGAGAATGATTGCTGTTCTATAGGCATGATTTTAAAGCTGACTTTAGGGTTGGTTCATTTCATTTATTAATGCAGCTTAAAACAATTTTACAACCTATACCAATTAATTATTTGCTGATTTATACTTTAAAAATCCTATATTCAGATTGGGAATAACATAAGTAGTTGCTTCCTCGATATTACTAAATTTGGGTTTAATCATAGCTGTCGGCGAGTCCGTTACAATCGGTAAGAGTAATTTTTTATCCAAAATATATTGATCCAAATTTTTCAGGCTTGTTATATATTCCTTCTCGCCTTCCATGTTTGAGGTTTCTTGCAATAGGTGCGAATAATGTGGATCAGGTTTAAGTTTGGTCAGTTTAGAATATTCATCAAGAATAGTTAGATATTGATGAGGATTAGCATATTGATCAATAAAGGAGCCAATGGCCAGATCATAGTGGCCTTTGGTAAAGGAATCTATCATCGCGTAAAAATTATCGCTTTCTATCAGCTCAACCTTTATGAATATGGTTTCCCAGCTGCCTTTAATAAATCCTGCGATAGCATCATAGCCTGGGACAGGGGCTACTCCCAATTTAAGCTTTAGCGGATTTTCCTTGCTATAGCCATTTTTTAACATAAATTCTTTTACTTTGGCCAATCTTTCTGGAAATGGAATTTTGATTTTGGGATCATCAAGCCCAGGGTATTTACCGGTGTTTCGCGGTATATTACTATCAAGCACATTATCTGAAGAGCCGAAAAGGGCAGTTGAAAAAGTTTTGCGATCTAAGGCAGCATAAAGCTTATTTAAGAAAGTGTTATTTTGCAAAATTGCTTTTCGACTATCTGGCAATAGGAAATAAACGCGCGGTGTGCCAACGCTAATTGTTTCATTCTTATAAGTGCTTGAAACCCATGCTTTTTGTTTGCCAATGGGGCCAGTTAATATATCTATTTGATTGTTGCTATAACGTTCTAGGCCATCTTGAAAATTAGTTCCGGTATAAATAATACGCTCAATATCCACTTTATGTTTATCAGGAAAATAAGGATTTTTTTCTACCGTTATACGAGTATCGGAATGATCTGTAATCATATAAGGGCCGTAGGATAATTTTTTGCTAGATTTAATCCATGGCTGGTCTTTAATTTCAAGATAATCTTCTAAAGCAATCGCACAGGATATTGTATCAGCAAAACTACTGAATCGCAGAGCATTTTTATTTTTAAATTCAAACAGAAGTTCATGATCATTGACGACTGTTAGCCCTATTTTAGCATCGACATTGCCTTCTGACCATTTTTCCCAGCCGATAATTCCTATGAAAGCTTTTTGTGTGGTGCTCTTCTCATTAGATAAGCGTTGGTAGTTTCTATAGAAATCATGAGCAGTAACGGGAGTTCCGTTGCTCCAACGTAAATCTTTTCTTAAGAAAAATCTAATGTTTTTGCCGTCATTTTCCAGTACCCATCTATGTGCGCTGGCCGGCAGTTTTTTGCCAGATTTTGTAATTAAAATCAGCGGCCAATGCAGCTGTGAGCCAATTTCTCGATGGGTAATGTAATTGGTTTTGGTTGTATCAAAATTATTACCTTCTAAACCAACGGTGAATGAAACGCGTAGGGGTTTAGTTTCTTCAGAAGAAGCCTGAATATTGCCTAAATAGGTTATAGAAAAAGCGATAAATATTGATAATCTTATTATGGAATTTAAATAAAATTTAAAATACATTGAATATACACC
>CAKMZG010000026.1:0-1673 GCA_929200335.1 uncultured Alphaproteobacteria bacterium
GTAGTCCTGCTAGCGATACTGATAAATCTATGATGTGGCACCTCGCGTTGCGTGATGGCTATTTGCCCGTAAGGGCATAACCATTAGCACGCGAAAACCCATGTGGAGGCTCTAACTCATAAAATTAATTTTATGAGTTAGAATAGCCGAGAACTCAAACAATCAGTCACTATAAAGACTGGTTATAATCTCCAACCTCGTCATTCTCGCGTAAAATATCATCAAGAGCGTGGAACATTTCTTTTTTGCGCTCCTCGCTAATTGGGCTTTCTACCACCACAACCAGTTGCGGCGTATTGGAAGACGCACGAATAAGCCCCCATGTGCCATCATCGCAAACAACTCGAATGCCATTGACAGTGATCAACTCTTTTACAGCATGATTACCAATATTTTCACCGGCCTCAACCATAGATGTAATCCGTGCAATCACGCGCTCAATGACATCATATTTAACCTCATCAGCACAAGTCGGCGACATGGTGGGAGAGCCAAAAGTTAAGGGTAAATCGCGGCGCAAATCTGCCATTGATTTGTCAGGATTTCGATCTAGCATATCACAAACCGCAAGGGCGGTAACAATGCCATCATCATAACCTAAGCCAATGGGCTGATTGAAGAAAAAATGACCTGATTTTTCAAAGCCAGCAATGGCATTTAATTCATTCACACGGCGCTTGATGTAAGAATGACCGGTTTTCCAATAGTCTGTTGTAGCATTCTGTGCTTTTAGCACGGGGTCGGTGAGAAATAACCCTGTGGATTTTACATCCACTACAAATTGGCTGCTTTCATGAAGTGCTGATATATCACGCGCTAACATAACGCCAACTTTATCGGCAAAAATTTCCTCACCCTCATTATCCACAACGCCACAGCGATCGCCATCGCCATCAAAACCAAGGGCAACATCCGCACCCTCCGCCTCAATTTTATCGCGCATGGCATGAAGCATCACCATATCCTCAGGATTGGGATTGTAATTAGGGAAGGTATGATCAAGCGTTGCATCCATCTCAACCACCTCGCAGCCAATACGGCGCAGAACCTCAGGGGCGAATGCACCAGCGGTGCCATTGCCACATGCGGCAATCACTTTGATCTTACGTTTGAGTTTTGGGCGGTCTGCTAAATGGGCTATATATTGCTCTTGAAAATTTTCAACAAATTCATAAGTGCCGCCAGATTTTAGCTGCCATTCGCCATTTAGGACGATTTCCTTAAGGCGGCTCATTTCATCAGGGCCAAAGGTAAGGGGGCGTTCGCAACCCATTTTAATGCCAGACCAGCCATTATCATTATGAGAGGCCGTGACCATAGCAACGGAAGGAACATCCAGAGCAAATTGCGCATAATATGCGGTTGGTGATAAGGCTAAACCAATGTCTTTCACCTTAGCGCCAGCTGCCATCAAGCCCATAATGAGGGCAGATTGAATAGCTTTTGAATAGGAACGGTAATCATGGCCTGTTACGATCTCTGGCCCTGCACCAAGCTCTTGAATTAAAGTACCAAGCCCCATACCAATGGCGCGAACGCCCATGAGGTTTAACTCTGGCGCTTTATCACTATCAGGATTACCAAACCACCAACGGGCATCATATTCACGAAAACCTGTTGGTTTGATGAGTGGTAGATTTTCAAAATCTGCGGAATTAGATGCAATTTCTGCA
>CAKMZG010000026.1:1683-14852 GCA_929200335.1 uncultured Alphaproteobacteria bacterium
CCCAATGTGATTAATATATATTATCCCGCCACGGTGCTTAAAGCTTATTCATTGACGGAATTTATGGCAAGTTAGTCTTTAGTTGTGACTAAATAATAGTAAAATTACCTGAACCCCAATTTATTAGATTTCTATTTATTTAGTGCCATACATGCGATCTCCAGCATCGCCAAGGCCAGGCACAATATAGCCCTTCTCATTAAGTTTTTCATCAATAGCGGCGGTATAAATCGGAACATCTGGCAAGCGTTCTTGAAAGTTTTTAATACCCTCTGGCGCTGCAAGAAGGCATAAGAAACGAATGTTTTTAGCGCCACTGTTTTGAAGTTTTTCAATGGCTGCAGTGGCTGAATTTGAAGTCGCTAACATTGGATCAACTGCAATTACAAGGCGATCCTGTAAGTTCACAGGAGCCTTATAGTAATACTCTATGGCCTCTAACGTGTCATGATCGCGATAAAGCCCCACATGGGCAACGCGCGCGGAAGGTACTAAATCTAACATACCTTCTAATAGCCCATTGCCTGCGCGTAGAATGGATGCAAATACCAGCTTTTTACCTGCTAAAGTTGGGGCTTGCATTTCTTGCATAGGGGTATGGATTGTTTTTGTTGTAAGCTTGATATCGCGCGTTACCTCATAGCAAAGAAGGTGTGATATTTCTCGTAATAATTGACGAAATACGGCAGTTGGTGTGTCCACATTACGCATAATTGTCAATTTGTGTTGAATTAGCGGGTGGTCAATTACATTTACATTATGCATGGGTTAGCCTTACGTTTTTGGTATTTCTAAAGTTTGAGTTTTTTAATCAATTTTGAGCGTGTATGCTCGTCTACAAATGCTGCTTCTATTGCAGTTTGAGTAATTAGCAATAGGTCATCTTCATTACAACCCAGCTTATTAACAGCCACATCATATTCATTTGCTATTGTGGTTTCAAAAAATGGCGGATCATCAGAGTTTAGCGTAACGGGAATGCGTGCATCGATCAAGTTGCTGAGGGGGTGATTTTTAAAGTTATCAAAAACTTCCAGTGCTATATTCGAGCAAGGGCAGACTTCGAGTACAATGCCTTCACGGGCTAGGTCGCGCACTAATTCGGGGGATTCAATAGCGCGTACTCCGTGGCCGATGCGGCTAACGCCGAAAAATTCAACTGTATCTGAAACGGTTTGCGCGCCTGTTAATTCACCCGCATGGCAGGTTAATTCAAGGCCAGCTTCACGGGCAATCTCAAATGCTTCAGTAAAATCTCTCGTGTTGAAAACTCTTTCATCACCGGCCATGCCAAACCCTGTTACCATTGGGTGAGGATTATCTGCTGCAATTGTTGCCGCTTCAATCACAGCTTCAACTCCTAAATGACGTACGCCAGTTGCTATCATGCGGCCTTCAATACCATGATCTTTTTTGGCATCATTAATGCCTTGGGCAATACCATCAACCAAATCGTTATAGGCGATGCCTTGTTGGGCTGCATGATCTGATGAGATGAAAACCTCGCCATAAATGCAGTTTTGTTCAGCCAATCTGGAAAAATGGTCATAGGCCAATAGGTGATAATCTAGCGGATCTCTAAAAACAGAAGATGCCATATCATAGGCTTTGATAAAGGATGTAAAATCATGCCATTTGTAAATTTCACCATCTATGGCAGCACTAACGTCTGTATCGTATTTTTGTGCTAGACGCTTAACCAGAGAAGGGTGAGCTGCTCCTTCAATATGACAATGTAATTCAGCTTTTAAGACCATATGTCATTTCCTTATTTTGGCAATATTTACATAGTTATCATGTTTTACGCTTTTTTTACCATAGATTTATTTATTCTTTTGATTGCTTATCACAGAGGCTTGGTTACCTTTTGGTAATCATGTTTTTTAATCTGTTTTCAATAAGGCAATGCTACTTTAATCGCAAATATATAGTCGAATTGACTAAATTCTTGAATTTGCTTTGATAGCGGTAGGGATGAACCTGAATTGAGTAGGATTATATTATGAAGACTTCTTTGAATATTCCCAAGGTTGGCGCTCGCATGACACGGGTTGTAACGCCTACTTTTGATCAAAGTAATATCCATGATTCATTAGATCATAACCAATTCTCAAAAGCTAGCGTTAGCGTTATTGAATATGCCTTGCTTGCCGCATTGCTTTTGGTGCTAATTGTGGGTGTTATAGCTACCACAAGCGTTCAAATAGGCAGTCAAATCTTAGCCCTTTTAGCCTAAAATTTCAGCATTTGATTAAACTAACAAATGGGTGTAATTCTTATAAAAGAAACAACCTCATCCATTTGCGGAGAAAATCATTTGTCGTCTTCTATTATTTCCAGCAGTAGTAATGCTACGCCAATTCATTTGGTTAGCCCATCTCATCTTGATGCATTGAAGTTAGAGCTTGGTGGGCGCGTGTCTGCTTGGCTTGAGACTAAAAATTTTACCGCTAAAGGGAGGCAATGTGAGCTGATTTGTGATGCTGATGGTAAGTTGGAGCGGGTAATCTTTGGTTTAGGTAAAGATGAGTTAGAGCGTCTTCCTATGTTGCATGCTTCACTTGCACAACAATTGCCAGCAGGCGATTATCAGCTTGAGGGTGAAATATTAAACGCGAAGCTTGCCGCAATCGCTTGGGGTTTAGGGTCTTACCAATTTAACCGCTATAAGAAAATGCGAGATGATTTACCTAAGCTGGTATTGCCAGAGGGCTTAGATATTGCTGAGATTGAGCGCGAGATCAAGGCAACTGCATTGGTTCGTGATTTGATCAATACCCCTACCAATGATATGGGGCCAGAACAATTAGAAGCGGCATTTATAGGCTTAGCAGAAGCTGGCGGTGCTGTGTATAATGTTATTAAGGGTGATGATTTATTATCTAAAAATTTTCCTATGATCCACGCGGTTGGCCGCGCAAGCGCTGATGCACCTCGATTATTAGAATTAAATTGGGGCGATGAAAACCACCCTAAATTAACCCTTGTGGGTAAGGGCGTTTGTTTTGATACTGGGGGCTTGAACATCAAGACGGGTAATTTCATGACTTTGATGAAAAAAGATATGGGGGGGGCAGCTCATGTTATGGGCTTAGCACAAATGATCATGGATGCTAAAATGCCGGTGTCCTTGCAGGTGCTTGTGCCAGCGGTTGAGAATGCCATTTCTAGCAATGCATTTCGCCCAGGAGATGTGCTGCAAAGCCGTAAAGGCATATCAGTAGAAATTAGTAATACCGATGCTGAGGGACGTCTGGTGCTAGGTGATGCGCTTGCCTATGGGGATGAGCGCAATCCTGATATGATGATTGATTTCGCAACGCTAACTGGCGCTGCGCGGGTTGCGCTTGGACCTGATATTTCCCCCTTCTTTACCAATGATGAAACATTGGTAGCGGATGTTATGGCTGCAAGCATGAGTGAGCATGATCCAATTTGGCAAATGCCGTTGTGGGCACCATATCATAAATATTTAAAATCTAAGGTGGCCGATATTAATCATGCTGGGGCAACTGGATTTGCTGGCGCGGTAACAGCTGCGTTATTTTTAGATAAATTTGTGGAAAATGCTAACAGCTATATGCACCTTGATGTGTATGGTTGGCAGCCAGACAATAAGCCTTGGTGTTCTATTGGCGGTGAGGCTTTTGGTATTCGTGCCGTCTTTGCCATGTTGCAGCATCGTTACGGTTAGGCAAAATCATGTCGTCTCATTTTGATGTTAAATCTGATAGCCGTTTGAATATTTCATCTAATGTTGAGCGCTCAAAAAATATTGGGCGAGTGATCAGGCCTGTTATCAATCTTTATAAGTCAGCAGAGGTCAAATCTGGAACCATAAGCCAAGCGCTTTATGGTGAAACTCTATTCCTTTTTGATAGCGATAATCATAAGGTGGGATGGCAATTGGTACAGCGTCAATTTGATGGCTATGTGGGCTATGTTCAAAGTGCTGATTTTGAAGTTGTAGATGAGGTTATTGCCCCAACGCATCAAGTGGCGATAGCGCGAACGTTTTTATATCATAAGGTTGATTTAAAAACACCTGACCCCATTCCTTTATCCCTTGGTACAAAACTTTTCATTGAAAAATGGCAAGAGGTTCGTGGAACACAATATGGAATTTTGAGTGGTGGCGGAGCTGTGATTGCTACTCATATTGCCTCATTTGAGGAGAGTCCAAAAGACTATGTAGAAGTTGCTGAGGGTTTGATTGATACACCCTATCTGTGGGGGGGCAATTCTGCTTTTGGTATTGACTGTTCTGGCCTTGTGCAATTGGCAAAGCAAGTTTGTGGCGAGTGCGTTTTACGCGATAGTGATATGCAAGAGGCTACTTGTGGCGCGGTTGTGGACGCTCACTTTTCATATGAAAATTTACAACGAGGCGATTTAATTTTTTGGAAAGGCCATGTGGGCATTATGCAATCTCATAATATGCTTTTACATGCAAATGGCCACACCATGAGCGTGGCCATTGAACCTATCAAAGATGCAGTTGAGCGTATCAAATATTTATACGATGAGCCTACATCCATTCGCCATTTTTAATACTCGCTTATAGGCTCAATAAATTAGAGCATCAAGCTGAATTCACTTAGGTGCATGATGTTCTAGTTTTGTAGCTCTTGGCGTAGGTTTTCAAAAATATCCAAGGCTTCTGGGTTTGCAAGAGCTTCTTTATTTTTTACACCACGGCCATGAATGATTTCACGAACTGCAAGCTCTGTGATTTTCCCTGATTTTGTTCGCGGCAAATCTGCAACCTCTAGAATACGGGCTGGCACATGGCGAGGGCTGGCACCAGTTCTGATTTTTAATTTAATGGCTTTGATAAGATCGTCATCCAAAGTCACGCCATTGCCCAAGCGAACAAAAAGCACCACGCGTACATCATCATCCCAATCTTGCCCGATGCAAAGGGCTTCAACAACCTCATCCATTTGCTCAACTTGATTATAAATTTCTGCGGTGCCAATGCGCACGCCTCCAGGGTTTAATGTAGCATCGGATCGGCCATGAATTATCATGCCATTATGCTCTGTTATTTCGGCAAAATCACCATGGCACCAAATGTTATCAAAGCGATCAAAATAAGCGGAAAAATATTTATCATTTTTCGCATCATTCCAAAATCCAATAGGCATGGATGGAAAAGGTTTGGTGCAAACCAATTCGCCCTTCTCTGCGCGGATGGGATTGCCATCATCATCCCAAACATCAACAGCCATGCCAAGGGCGGGGGCTTGAATTTCACCGCTGTAAACGGGTAAAATTGGAGCGCCTAAAACAAAACAAGAAATAATATCTGTACCACCAGAAATTGAGGCTAAATGCACATCGCTTTTTATGCCATCATAGACAAAATCAAAGCCCTCTGGTGAGAGTGGGGAACCTGTTGATGAAATGGTTCGAATACTCTCTAAACTGTGTGTTTTTATTGGGTTTAGCTCTGCTTTTCGCACACTATCGATGAATTTTGCAGAGGTACCAAAATAAGTGAAGCGCTCTTTTTCTGCATAGTCAAAAATTATGTTGCCATCGGGATAAAATGGTGAGCCATCATAGAGCATAATTGTAGCATTGCTGGCCAATGCCGAAGCAAGCCAATTCCACATCATCCAGCCAAGGGTAGTAAAATAAAAAACCCTGTCCCCATCTTTAATGTCTGCATGCAAACGATGCTCTTTCATATGCTGTAAAAGCGTACCGCCTGCTGAATGAACTATACATTTTGGCACGCCCGTTGTGCCTGATGAAAATGCAATATAAAGTGGGTGAGAAAAGGGCAAGCGTTTGAAAGAAATTTCACCGTCACTATAGGGTGCAATAGCAGCCTCTAAGCTCTGAGCATTAGGTAAGTTTTTAGCAAGGTTTTCTGCACCACCAAGATAGTCAATGACTACATAATTTTTGACAGAGGGAAGCCCTTTAGCAATGGCAATGGTTTTGTCTGCCACGTCAATTTCTTTGCCATTATAGTAATATCCATCAACGGCAAAAAGCAAGCTGGGTTCAATTTGTCCAAAGCGATCAAGCACGCCTTTCTCACCAAAATCAGGAGAGCAGGAAGACCAAATAGCACCCAGAGATGTAGCTGCCAACATAGCGGCTATGGCCTCTGGAATATTCGGCAGCATACAAGCTATACGGTCGCCCTCTTTGATGCCAAGCGAAATTAAATGCTGTTGAATTTTTGAAGTGAGTGCATGAAGCTCGTTAAAACTCATGCCGCGCTTTACTTTGTCTTCACCCCAAAAAACAAAGGCTGGATCATCACTTTTTTTACGCAGTAAATTTTCGGCAAAATTTAATTTGCTATCAGGAAAAAACTGGGCGCTTGGGACGTCCTTATTATTGGGCATCAGATTATCATTAATTAACAGGCGTTCACCCTTATCACCAATGACATTACAATAATCCCAAATGAGGCTCCAAAATGCAGGACGATCATTAATAGACCAATTATGTAAGTTGTCATAATCAGAAATTTCACGATCAGCTACACCGGATGCTGCTTTCATGAAGTCGGCTAAGTTGGTTTTTTCAATCCCTTCTTGAGAGGGTGTCCATAACAATTTATTGCCCAAAATTAACTTCCTTACTTTTACTAATTATTCGCTATCAATTAAACTTTCCATATCAAAGGCTGCCGCCATAAGCGCCTTGGTATAATCGGTTTGTGGATTATCAAAAATCTGTTGCGACGTACCTTGTTCAACCACCTTGCCTTGACGCATGACAATAATTTCATTGGCCAATGCCTTGACCACTTTTAAATCATGAGAGATAAAAAGATAAGCCAGATTGCGCTTTTTTTGCAAGTCTCGTAAAAGCTCCACCACTTGCGCCTGAACAGACATATCAAGGGCTGATGTTGGCTCATCTAACATGATAAATTTTGGTTCTAAAACCATAGCGCGAGCAATGGCAAAACGCTGTCTTTGGCCACCAGAAAATTCGTGGGGGTAGCGATGGCGCATCTCAGGATCAAGCCCCACCTCAACTAACATTTTAGAGACCACATCATCGCGCTCGTCATAACTTAATTCAGAGCGGTGGATTTTCAATCCCTCGCCAATAATTTCAGCAATCGACATGCGTGGGCTTAAAGAACCAAAAGGGTCTTGAAATACAATTTGTATGTCAGAACGCAAGGGCTTCATTTCTTTAAAACTAAAACTGTTGATGTCCTTGCCAGCAAAATTAATTTTGCCCTCACTTGATATCATGCGCGTAAGCGCCAGCCCTAGGGTTGTTTTACCAGACCCAGATTCACCAACCACACCTAAGGTTTGGCCTTGGCGTAATTGTAAGTCAATTTCATCAACGGCCTTGATGTGATCAACGGTTTTGCGCATTAGACCGCGCTTAACGGGGAACCAAACTTTGACCTTCTCACCGCTCATAACAGGGGTTGCGCTGATGTCATTTTCTGGTGGATTGCCCTTTGGTTCTGCAGCAAGAAGATGTTGAGTATAAGGATGCTGTGGATTGTCAAAAATGGTTTGAGTTACCCCATGTTCAACAATCTCGCCTTTATTCATAACACAAACTTTATCGGCAAATTTTCGTACAATGCCCAAATCATGGGTAATGAATAGGATAGCCATGCCGCGCTCTTTTTGCAGCTTTTTTAAGAGCTTTAGAATTTGCGCCTGTACCGTCACATCAAGGGCGGTTGTTGGTTCATCAGCAATTAAAATCTCTGGTTCATTGGCCAGCGACATGGCAATCATAACCCTTTGACGCTGTCCACCAGACAATTGATGAGGATAAGCATCAAGACGTTTTTCAGGATCACGAATACCTACATCTAATAAAAGCTCTAGCACTTTTTTGCGTGCTGCCTTATCCGACATGCCTTGATGGAGTTTTAACACTTCGCCCACTTGCTGTTCAATGGTATGCAGCGGATTGAGCGAGGTCATTGGCTCTTGGAATATCATGGTAATGTCATTACCGCGCACAGCACGCAAATCGCGTTCGTCACTGTCTAATAGATCATCGCCCTTAAACCAGACATTGCCTGAAGGATGCGAAGCCGCAGGATAGGGCAGGAGTTTCAAGATAGAAAGCGCAGAGACCGATTTGCCAGACCCACTTTCTCCCACGAGAGCAAGCGTTTTGCCCTTCTCCAACTCAAAAGATACGCCTTTAACGGCAGGTGTTACCTTGCCATCAGAGCGGAAATTGATGGAGAGATTATCCACATGCAATAGGGCATTAGATTTGTTTTGATTATTCATAGTCACATCCCACCCTATTCAAATGTTTTTCTTGGATCAAAGGCATCGCGTACAGCTTCGCCAATAAAAATGAGTAGAGATAGCATAATCGCTATGGTGAAAAAGCCAGAAAATCCTAACCAAGGTGCGTGAAGGTTATCGCGTCCTTGTTTGAGCAATTCGCCTAAGGATGCAGAGCCCGGAGGCAAGCCAAACCCAAGATAGTCTAAAGAGGTCAAGGTTGAGATGGAACCATTTAAGATAAAGGGCATGAAGGTCAGCGTTGCAACCATGGCATTGGGCAGAAGATGGCGCCAAATGATGGTCATATTACCAACACCCAATGCGCGGGCTGCATTGACATATTCAAAGTTACGTGCACGCAAAAACTCTGCGCGCACAATGCCCACGAATGCCACCCATGAAAAGGCCAGCATAATGCCAAGCAAAATCCAGAACCCTGGTGGTAATACGGCAGCAATGATCAAGAGCAGATAAAGTACGGGCATGGATGCCCAAATTTCAATAACACGTTGAAAAATTAAATCTGTCCAACCCCCAAAATAGCCCTGTACTGCGCCTGATGCTATGCCGATAATGGCTGAGAAAAAGGTTAAGATAAGGCCAAAGAGTACGGAAATACGAAAACCATAAATAAGACGTGCAACCACATCACGTCCTTGATCATCCGTACCCAGCCAGTTCCAATTGCCAAGGCGACAGCCCATATCTTCAGCGCCATTGTTGTAATTGGCGCAGCGAAAATCTTTGTCATATGCCCATGAAGGTTTTGCTGGCGCAGGCTCAGGTAATTCATTATTGGTGGTATTAAACGAATAGCGTATGGGCGGCCAAATCGCCCAACCTTTTTCTTGAACCAGCTCTAAAAAGAAATCGGATCGGTAATCGGTTTGCGGCAAAAATCCATCTTCGGAAAAGTCTTCCTCGGCATAATCTTGCGCAATGGGTATAAAATATTTGCCATCTATATTGGCAATAATCGGGCGATCATTGGCAATGAATTCTGCCAATAAAGATAGAATGAAGAGGATAAGGAAAATCCATAACGACCAATAGCCTCTACGATTTTTCTTGAAATTAGACCAACGCCTTTGGTTGATAGGTGATAGAAACGGACGCTTCATCGTGCTTGTTTTGTCTTCAAGAGTAGCGCTATTATTCATTACACATCCCTCGTTTCAAAGTCGATACGCGGGTCAATCCAAGTATAGGTTAAATCAGAAATAAGGCTTACCAAAAGTCCCATGAGCGAGAATATATATAGTGTGCCAAAAACCACGGGATAATCGCGGTAGACAATACTGTTAAAGCCAAGAAGTCCTAAGCCATCCAAAGAAAATATCTGTTCGATAAGCAATGAGCCTGTGAAAAATGCACCGATGAATGCACCGGGAAAACCGGCAATGATAATCAACATGGCATTGCGAAACACATGGCCATAAAGCACTTGGCGATCGTTCAAGCCTTTGGCTTTGGCAGTTAAGACATATTGCTTTTTAATTTCATCAAGAAATGAATTTTTAGTAAGCAGGGTCGTTGTTGCAAAAGCTGATAGAATGAGCGCGCAAAGCGGCAAGGTAAGATGCCAAAAATAATCGATAATTTGTTCATACCATGGGAGTTGCTCGAAATTATCGGATACTAGCCCTCGCAAGGGGAAGAGATCCCAAAACGAACCGCCAGCGAAAAGCACGATTAACATGATACCGAACATAAATCCTGGTACTGCATAGGCTATAATGATAATTGCGCTTGTCCAAACATCAAACCTGCTACCATCTTTTAAAGCCTTGCTAATGCCCAGTGGAATAGAAATACCATAGGAAAGCAGGGTTATCCAAAGCCCTAGGGATATGGATACAGGCATTTTCTCCAAAATATAATCAATCACGGTGATATCACGGCGGTAACTGGTGCCAAAATCAAATTGAAGATAGTTCCATACCATATGTGCAAAGCGTTCAAGGGGTGGCTTATCAAAACCAAACTCTTTTTCGAGCTGTGCAATGATTTCCGGATCAATGCCTTGTGAGCCTCGATATTTAGAAGAAAATTCGGTGCTGCTGGCTTGGTCTAAATTAGCATTGGCACCATCGCTGGTACTGCCTGATAATCGGTCTGTTGCATTGCCAGCCTGTCCTGTTAATTCTGCAATAGCTTGTTCCACAGGGCCACCGGGGGCAAATTGCACAATGATGAAGCTGAGGGCAAGTATACCAAAAATGGTTGGGATGATCAGCAATAAACGTCGAAGGATATAGGCGCCCATTTATATGCTCTCCTTCATCAGGTTATGCAAATTTTCAAAGATACGTTCAAGATTGGTCAAGTTTTTTTGCTTTCTCTTCATCTTGCCACCACAATTGTTCCACAGGGAAAAAATAATCAGGTTTAGGCTCTTTATAGCCAAAACGATCCCAATAGGCCATACGGTGTCCATCAGAATACCAGTTGGGAATAAAATAATGATAGCTGCGTAAAACTCTATCCAAAGCGCGAGCTGCTGTCCTTAATGTTTTATGGCTATCTGCTTTATGGGCCTCTTCAATTAATTGGTCAATGATAGGATTTTTTATGCCAGCATAATTACGGCTACCATGTTGCTCTGCCGTTGAGGAGTGCAAAAATAAACGCAGAGTTTCAGCACTAACATTTGGTGTCATTTGATTAGCCGTCATGATGATGTCATAATCAAATCCATCCAGCCGTGCCTGATATTGACTGGCATCCACTAAACGGATGGTGGCATTAATGCCTAGAGATGTAAGATTTTGAATAAATTTAGCCAAGAGCCGTTCGAAACTGGAGGAGCGAATTAAAAATTCTATAGCAAGTTGTTTGCCCTCAGCATCAACAAGTTTGCCTTCTTCACGCTTCCAGCCAGCGCCAACCAGCAAAGATAAGGCTTGACGTAGGGGCTTGCGGTCATTGCCAGAGCTATCGCTTTTCATCGGTATAATGGCTTCGCCATAGGCATCTTGAGGTAATTTATCGCGGTAAGGTTCCAAAATTTCAAATTCAGCTTCTGAAGGCATTCCTTTAGCTTTGAGGTCGGAGTTTTCAAATAGAGAGGCGGCGCGTTTGTAGGCGCTATAGAAAATATTTTTATTTGTCCATTCAAAATCAAAACATAAGCCAATGGCTTGGCGGGTGCGTGGGTCAGAAAATTTTTGACGCCTTGTATTAAACACCCAGGCCTGAAATCTAGGATTTTGTTCACCAGCAAATATTTTCTTGATGACCTTGCCTTCATTAATTGCAGGGAAATCATAATTGGTTGCCCAAGATTTTGAGGTAAATTCTTCTCTCAAATGTATCTTGCCTTTTTTGAAAGCTTCAAATGATGCATCTCGATTGCTGTAAAACTCAATGCGAAGGCGATCAAAATTATTTAGGCCAATATTAAACGGCATGTCTTTAGCCCAATAGTTTTCCACCCGCTCATATTCCACCCATGCGCCTGCACTAAATTTGCCAACCTTATAAGCACCAGAACCAAGCGGCGGGGTCATGGAGGAAGCATCAAAGGCATTTGTGCTGTAATAGGCCTTGGATAAGATGGGAACTTGCACCACATTTAAGACTACGCGATCAGATTGCTTGCCATTAAAGATTAAGGTCACATGATTATCACTGCTTGCAACAGCACTAACCATTTCAACAAATGAGATCTGTAAGGAGGGGTGGCCTTCTTTTTTAAATAACTCAAAAGTGAAAGCAACATCTTCGGCTGTGAGAGCTGAGCCATCATGAAAACGGGCTTCCTCTCTAATTTTGAAGCGGTACTGATTGCGATCTTCAGAAATTTCAACCCATTCTGCCAGCATGCCATAATAGCTGTCTGGCTCATCAATGGCGCGCGCCATAAGAGCGTTAAAACAATATTCCATACGCGGTGGTGCATCGCCCTTGAGTACAAAGCTATTAAAGGTATTAAAGGTGCTTACATTTTGATTGAAATACCAATAGGCAGGTTGAAATACCATGGTGCCGCCTTTTGGTGCTTCTGGATTTACATAGTCAAAATGCGTGTAATTGGGCTTATATTTCAATTCACCAAAAGCAGATATGCCATGCAGTGGCTTATCTGTAGGGTTTGCCGCTAGGCTGATATTGGTGGAAAGGCCAAAGGCACCACCAAATAATGCAGCACCTGTTGCATGGCTAGCGAATTGGTTAAATCTGCGTCTTGTTAACACCCAAGAATCCTCTACTTACTCTTTTGTTCTATACTATCAGCTTTGGTTTTATCCCACCACCAGATATCGGGAAATCCTATGTCATGATCAGGTAAAGGTTGAGGGTGAGAAAATCTATCCCAGCGTGCAATGTTTATGGAGCGTTTTGTCCAACCAGGAATGAGAAATTGTTTAGCAAGTAACACACGATCAAGTGCTTTGGCAGTTACCTCTAAGGTTTCACGATCTTTGGAAAAAATAATCTCTTCAATCAAGGCATCTACCACTGGGTCTTTTAAGCCTGCATAATTTCGAGAGCCTTCTCTATCGGCTGCTTTAGATCCAAAAAATTCACGTTGTTCATTGCCCGGCGAAAAGCTTTGCGCCCAGCCTTGATAAACCAGATCATAATCGAATGAGCGCAAACGATTGGTATATTGGCTGTCATCCACAATGCGGATGTTTAGCTTAATACCTAGAGGCTTTAAATCTCTTTGCAGACGAAGGGCTATTTTTTCAAAACGATTGCCCCGCAATAGAAATTCTATTTCTAGCGGTTGACCAGTTGCTTTGTTGATCAATTGGTTGCCTTTACGCTCATAACCAGCCTCTTGCAAGAGCTTGAGGGCTGATCTTAAGAGTTTACGGCTGGTTTTCTTATCGTGAATTGGATTTTTATATGGGGCTGAAAAAACTTCTTCAGGCAATTGGCCTTTGAATTTTTCTAAAACTTCTAGCTCTT
>CAKMZG010000026.1:14862-18685 GCA_929200335.1 uncultured Alphaproteobacteria bacterium
GGGTAGGCCATAGAAAAAGGAATTAATATGTTCATACTGATTGTAAAATAGTGTTTTATTCATTGATTCAAAATCAAACACCATATTTAGAGCTTTTCTTACTTTGATATCTTGAAATTTTTCACGGCGTAGATTGAAAATAAATCCAACCAATAAGCCAGATGCTTTATAGGGCTGTGCAAATTCTTCCAAAATAACCCGTCCATCTTTAACGGCAGGGACATCGTAGCTTGTTGCCCAAGCTTTAGCGGTTGATTCTTCGCGCCAATCATAACCGTCTGCTTTAAAGGCCTCACGAGAGACATCTTCATCAGAGAAATATTCATAAGTAATGATGTCAAAATTATTACTGCCAATATTTACATTGAGGTCTTTTCCCCAATAATCTTCCACACGTTCGAAGGTCACATTCTTACCAGCGTTGAAGTTTTTAATGCGATAAGGTCCAGAGCCTAAGGGGGGCTCTAATGTTGAACGGCGAATGTCGCGTTGGTTGCCTTTAGCGTCTTTGCCTTCCCACCAATGTTTTGGCAGCACTAGCACTTGATTAATAATATGGGGAAGTTCCTTGTTGTTTTTCTCATCAAAATAAAAGGTAACTTCATGATCACCCGTTTTTTCAACACGTTCAACATTTCGGTAATATTGGGTATAGGCAGGGCTTATCTCTTTAATGGTGGTAAAGCTCCATATTACATCTTCTACACTAACTGGCTTACCATCATGCCATTTGGCCTTAGGGTTTAGGCGAAAGCTGACATAGGAAAAATCTGCTGGATACTTTTGCGCTTCTGCAAGTAGGCCATAGCTACTTCCAACCTCATCTTTAGAAGGGGTCATTAAGGTTTCCCAAACTAAACCAAGGCCTTCTGCGGTGTTACCTTTAGGGAGGATGGCGTTAAAGCTATCAAATGTATTGCCAGATGCCTCGCGTCTTACTGTGCCACCTTTAGGGGCACTTGGATTAACATAGTCAAAATGTTCAAAACCTTCTGGGTATTTGATGGGGAAAGATAGTGATGAGCCATGCACCCATTGATCAAAAAGATGAAGCGGGCGCGAATTTGTGGCTGTATCTTCTGCATAGGATTTAGATAGGAACAGACTTATTGTGAGCATGGATATCAGCACAAAATGGGTAGATATTTGTTTAAGTAGATTGCGGAAAAAAATGGCTTTGTAAAATAATATCTGAGATTGGGCTGTTTTCATGAAACTTCCTTAAAATGCTTTGGGGATATATTCATCCTCTATAGTCTATTGAATTCTTTATAAATGTAAATAATGGCAAAACTTAAACACAACTAAAGATATAAAAAAACCGAGCCTAAGCTCGGTTTTTTTAAATTAAATTTGCTAGCGCGTGTAGCGTTTAAGTGGATTTGCTTAAACGAGAATTATTCGCTCCAACTAAGGAATTTAGAGTGGCGCTTTGAATTCATTCAAACGCATCAAGCTCTAACCTTGCTATTCTGCAGCTGGTAATTCAGCTGGACTATCAGCTAGGCTACGTAAGTAACCAATAATGTTTGCACGGTCTTTTGTTTTCTTAAGACCAGCAAAGCCCATTGCAGTACCTTTAATCAAAGCTTTTGGCTTGAAAAGGAATTTGTTCAATTGATCGTAATCCCATTTTTGACCCGCAGCATAGTCTGTCATAGCTGTTGAATAGCCAAAGCCACTTACTCCAGCGATTGGCTTATTTACGATCTCATAAAGGTTTGGACCAACTTTTGATGCGCCGCCTTTGTCGAATGAGTGACAAGCTGCACATTTTTTAGCAACTTTCTTACCTGCTTCAATATCAGCATCAGCTAAAAGGGCTGCGATTGGCTCAGGACCAGCTTTTTTCTTTTCTGCACCGCCGCTGCTGTGACCATCGTCTTCAGCAACTTCAATGATAAAGCCTGGTTTTTCAGGCTTGTGACTTTCAAATAAGCCTTCAGACAGAAAGCTTACCCCGAGAATCAGGAAAAGCACTGCAAGAACCGCACCAAATATTTTATTTAATTCAAAAGAATCCATTAGATTACTCCAGATGCCATAATGTTTTGGGCTAATTATCTGCTCACGCATTAATTTGCAAGATAAAATCGCAAGATGCAATCAATCTAAGAAGCAGTAGCCCCATCAAGTTGGTTGGGAAACTATGTCTTTTATTCCAATCTTGCAACACCTATAAGGGGTATATACCCTGAGACTTTTTGACACTTATAGCATTTTTTGGCTATTGCTTAACGAAAAAATTAGAGTTTTCATAGATTCTAACTAAAATATGGGCAAATTATAACTAAAATTAATGCAGTATAAAATTTACTTAAAAACTGCACGTAAAGAGGATTATGAAAACTAATGGCAACTGACAATAATAATAAGCTGATTCTTATTCCTGCGCGCATGGCCTCAACAAGGTTGCCAGGCAAGCCTCTGGCGGATATTGCAGGCTTACCAATGATAATTCAGGTCTGGAAGCGCGCTATGGAAGCTGAAATCGGACGTGTTGTCATTGCTTGTGATGATGAGGCGGTTGAAGATGTGGCTAAATCTCATGGCGCAGAAGTTGTTATGACCTCTCAAAATCACGAATCTGGTTCTGATCGCATTTGGGAAGCTTTGCAAATTGTTGACCCCAAAGCTGAGATGGATACTATTATAAACGTGCAGGGTGATTTGCCGACGATTGATAAAGCTACCATTCATGCGAGCTTGAAACCTTTGGCAGATGAGCGTGTTGATATTTCGACTCTTGCCACTGAGATAAAAGATGAGGCAGAGCGCACGAACCCTAATGTAGTTAAACTGATTGGTTCAGATCGCGGTAATCATATCATGCGCGCGCTTTATTTTAGCCGGGCAACAGCACCGACAGGTGAGGGGCCATTATATCATCATATTGGGCTTTATGCTTATCGCCGTGCGGCTCTTGAGAAGTTTGTATCCCTAAAGCCGTCTCCCTTAGAATTGCGAGAGAAGTTGGAACAATTACGTGCTTTAGAAGCAGATATGCGCATCGATGCCGCAATTGTGGATACGGTGCCATTAGGGGTTGATACGCAAGAAGATTTAATTGAAGCAAGAAAAGTGCTGGGTCACAAAAATTAGGCGGATGAAGTAATGAGTATAAAGATTGATAACGATGGTGTTCTACCAAAAATTGCATTCCAAGGCGAATTGGGAGCTAACTCTCATATGGCCTGTGATATGATGTATCCAGAGATGACACCGCTGCCTTGCAACACCTTTGAAGATGCTTTTGGCGCTTTAAAGGAGGGTAAGGCAGAAAAAGCAATGATACCCATTGAAAACTCAATCGCAGGCCGTGTTGCTGATATTCATTATCTATTACCGAGGGCTAATTTTTATATCGTTGGTGAATTTTATTTACCTATTCATTTTCATGTGATGGCAAAGCAGGGTGTAAAGCTTGAAAATATTCAGCGCGTTTACAGTCATATTCATGCCTTGGGACAATGCCGCTCTTATACGCAAAAGCAGGGCTGGAAACCTATCATTGCTGCCGATACAGCTGGTGCTGCGCGGCAAGTCTCAGAGATGGAAGATAATACATCAGCTTCTTATTCTCCTCATATGGCAGCTGATCTTTATGGTTTAAACATCTTGGATAATAATGTTGAAGATGCAGAGCATAATACTACGCGTTTTGTTGTGCTGTCGCGTAATGAAGTGCTTCCTGACTTTGATGAAAATCGCCCTAATCAAGACTATGTCACCACATTCACATTCAAAGTGCGCAATATTCCAGCTTCACTTTATAAAGTTATGGGCGGCTTTGCCACCAACGGAGTGAACATGACAAAATTAG
>CAKMZG010000027.1:0-1512 GCA_929200335.1 uncultured Alphaproteobacteria bacterium
TATCATGATTAATAGATATATTTAGAAAATGCAATAGAGAATTTTAGTTCATTAGCGTTTAAGCAAATTCACTTAAATGAAAACTATCAAAGGTTTAAATATTAGTTTTACGACAATTTTGGTTGAATGCTCATAGGTACAGCATAATTTAACAGCTAATAAAACTATATCATTCTTCAATAAATGCCCGCATTCGCATGATACGAGAACCAGGGAATGTATATTTCAAACGCTCGCGTTCATACAATGCCCTTGCTTCTTCTCGGGTTTTTCCACCATAGATAAGCAAATATGAATATTCGCTGTCTAGGTTAGTATATTGCTGATTAGCGTTGTCTTCACACTTATAATTTTCAAAGAAAACCTTGTTAAAGCCAATCAATTTCTGAATGGTTTGGCGAGCTTTTTCTGTAAAACTACACCGCTTGCCTCGGCGTAAAATAATTGCAAAAAATGGTTCAGATGACACAATTTTTTTATCATTCTCAGCCGAATCGGCCTTTTTCTCAAATGGCAACTCATGCGGTGCAAAGCCATATTTTTCGATATTTGGTGAATTTCGTTTTAAGATTTTTCCCCCAGCATCATTAGAAAAGTCCAGCTCTGATTCTTTAATAATTTTTGCATGGGTTGGCATGATAGCCAAAGCCCCAGCAAGCATAGCAACGACACAGATTGCCACAAAATGATGATTAAACATCTAGCCCCCCAAAACCCAAAGTATAAATTTAAAAATATATATAAAAATGACAGTATATTTAAATTCTTAAAAAATCAAGCGGTTATATTAATTATGCAATAAAAACAATTAACTAAAGTTAAATCCACTTAAAATAGCTTTCCTAGGTAATAGAATATAATTATAATATTAAAGGAGTATAGTTTTCTATTGTTACAAATTAAATGACATGCATTGGCTAAAAGGATCATCCTCTTTGATTAAAACTTTGCCGTTCAACTTTGCCCCCTCAAAAGCCCAATTTAAAGCAGTAGCATCATCCCTCAAAATACAATGTCATACATTGGCTGTTCATATCCATAAAATAATCACCAAAGGGGGAGCATATCTCAAAACCAAAACTTTTATAAAGCCTATGCGCTGGCTCAAAAGCATCACCTGTGCCAGTTTCTAGACTTAGACGTGTACATTTACGCTTTTTTGCTTCATCAATAACAAATTGACATAGAACTTTACTCAATCCCCGCCCACGTGATGCTTCTGTCACATGCATCGACTTAATCTCTGCATGATTGCTACTTAACATTTTTAAAGCCATGCAACCCAATAAACATTGGGGATTATTCTCATCCCATGCCGACCAAAAAGTTATTTCTGGCACACGCAACTTATCAAGATCGAGGGCATGTACACTTTCCGCAGGGCTTTGCGATACCATGAAATCCATATGATTTTGTAATAATTGAGTTATTTTTTTACCACGAAGATCATCTTCTATAATTAAAATAGACATAATTGTATCCTTTGATACAGCAAATAGAGACAATTTATAT
>CAKMZG010000027.1:1522-14899 GCA_929200335.1 uncultured Alphaproteobacteria bacterium
CCAATTAGCCAACCATAAATTGCATGATGGATCAAACTCAAATTTTCCTTGTCATATAAACGCGCAAGGGATTCATAAAATGATCTCCAAAAGGGCCACAAAATTTAAATCCAAATTTTTCAATCACACCACGAGATGCTGAGTAATGTTCACCCAAGCCATACTCCAAACTCATTCGAATGAACCCCATATCCTGAGCCTCATCCATAGCGCGGCTCAGCACTTTTTCACCAATACCCCGACCACGACAACTTTCTTTCACATGTAAATAAAACAATTCACAATGTTCCGCTGAAAGCACTTTTAGTACAAAAAAAGCAATAGCTTCTTCCCCTTGCCAAGCAGTCCACAACTTATAATGATCTTGTTTTAAGCGCTTAATATCAGGCAGCTCATAATGTATATTTGGCGCAGCTTCTGATACAAAATTCAAATGTTTTTGAATTAATTCGCTAACTTGCTCATCCGATATATTATTAGGTTTAAATTCCAACATTTGAATCTCGTCTTTTGCTAAATATACTAGAATACATCACCCGCATCCGCGCTAGCATATATTTTGTTTAAATTCATATCTTCTAAAGCGCACCCACAAAGAGGTAACAATGTTAGGAAAATCATTTAAACAGTATAGCTGTTTATTTATTTTTCATTCAAATCACGTTTCATTGTATCCTATATCAATAGGAAAGCAAGTTTCAATCACTCTCTCAACTTATAAAAAGCTAAATACTTTAAAAATTATTTTTACTTTTACGTAAGAATTTTTTAATTAAATCCTTTGAAATTTATATGTAGCCATAAATTACTTGATTTTTTTTATATTGGCTCTAGTGATAGTAGGGAAGGTTCTAAAACTTAGACATTAACCGTTAAAAATTTTACGTAAAGGGAAGAATTTAATATGGCGCGCAAAAAAATTGCACTAATCGGCTCGGGTATGATCGGGGGCACTTTAGCACATCTAGCATCCATGAAAGAATTGGGCGATGTTGTCTTGTTTGACATTGCTGAAGGCATACCAGAAGGCAAGGCTTTGGATATTGCAGAAAGCTCACCAGTAGATGGCTTTGACAGCAAATTATCCGGCACACAATCTTATGAAGCAATTGAAGGCGCTGATGTTTGCATCATTACCGCTGGTGTACCAAGAAAACCAGGCATGAGCCGTGATGACCTCCTTGGCATTAACTTGAAAGTTATGGAGCAAGTTGGCGCTGGCATCAAAAAATATGCTCCAAATGCATTTGTAATTTGTATCACAAACCCATTGGATGCCATGGTTTGGGCATTGCAAAAATTCTCTGGCCTACCAAAAAACATGGTTGTTGGCATGGCTGGCGTTCTAGATTCTTCTCGTCTTCGTCACTTCCTAGCTGATGAATTTGATGTATCAGTACAAGATGTAACAGCATTCGTACTTGGTGGTCACGGTGATACCATGGTGCCATTGGCAAAATATTCGACTGTTGCCGGCATTCCATTGCCAGATCTTGTTAAAATGGGTTGGACAACAGAAGCTCGTGTTGAAGAAATCTTTGACCGCACCCGTAAAGGTGGCGGTGAAATCGTGGCTTTGTTAAAAACTGGCTCTGCTTATTATGCACCTGCGGCATCTGCTATCTCAATGGCTGAGAGTTTCTTGAAAGACAAAAAGCGCATCCTACCATGCGCCGCATCTCTTAAAGGTGAATACGGTTATAAAGACCTTTATGTTGGTGTACCAGTGGTAATAGGCGCTGGCGGTGTTGAGCGCGTTATTGAGGTTGAGCTTTCTAAATCTGATGAAGATGCTTTCAATAAATCAGCACAGTCTGTTGTTGATCTTTGTGAAGTATGTGCAGGCATTGCACCAAACTTAAAATAACCCCTCTCTTCAAGCACAGGACGAATGACATTTGTCCTGTGCTATAATTTTAACTAAGGAACTGTTTTTATGAATATTCATGAATATCAAGCCAAAGCCGTTTTAAAAAGCTTTGGCGCGCCAGTTGCAGAAGGCGTTCCAATCTTAACAAAAAATGATGTGGATGCGGCCATTGCGGCTCTTCCTGGCCCACTTTATGTTGTGAAAAGTCAAATTCACGCCGGTGGCCGTGGCAAGGGTAAATTCGTTGAACTTGCTGAAGATGCAAAAGGCGGCGTACGCCTAGCCTTCTCACCAGAAGAGGTTAAATCCCACGTTGAAGAGATGCTTGGCAACACACTTGTGACAAAACAAACGGGACCAAAAGGCAAACAAGTCAACCGCCTATACCTTGAAGATGGCGCAGATATTGCACGCGAACTTTATTGCTCAATTCTAGTAAACCGCGAAACTGGTAAAGTTGCTTTTGTTGCCTCTACTGAGGGTGGCATGGATATTGAGGCTGTTGCTGAGGAAACACCTGAAAAAATCCACACCATAGATGTGGATGTTGAAGATGGCGTGACAGATGCTGTGGTAGCGCAGTTGATAAAGGCATATGAGTTGGACGGCGCGGCAGCAGCTGAAGCCCCAGCCCTTTTTGGCGCACTTTATAAAGCTTTTGTTGAAAAAGACATGGCGCTTTTAGAAGTAAACCCGCTGATTGTTATGGAAAATGGCTCTCTACGTGTTCTTGATGCTAAGGTTTCATTTGATGGAAATGCGCTTTTCCGTCATCCTGATATTATGGAATTACGTGATGAAACGGAAGAAGATGCCAAAGAGATTGAGGCTTCTAAGCATGATCTTGCTTATATCGCATTAGATGGTGATATTGGTTGTATGGTGAACGGTGCCGGCCTTGCTATGGCTACTATGGATATCATTAAGCTTTATGGTGCAGAGCCAGCAAACTTCCTTGATGTTGGCGGCGGCGCGACAACCGAAAAAGTAACCGCAGCTTTTAAAATCATCACTTCTGATCCTAATGTTAAAGGTATTTTAGTAAACATTTTTGGTGGCATCATGCGCTGTGATGTTATTGCTGAAGGCGTTGTGCAAGCTGTGAAAGAAGTTGGCTTGAAAGTGCCGCTTGTTGTGCGTTTAGAAGGCACCAACGTTGAAAAAGGCAAAGAGATTATCAACTCTAGTGACGTTGATGTGGTTGCAGCCAATGATCTTGATGATGCTGCTCAAAAAATTGTAGCCGCCGTAAAAGGAGCCGCGTAATGTCTATTTTAGTTGATAAGAACACCAAAGTCATCACCCAAGGCATGACTGGCAAAACGGGTACATTCCACACTGAAACAGCCCTTGCTTATGGCACACAAATGGTCGGTGGTGTAACACCAGGCAAAGGCGGCACAAATTGGGTTGGCAATGTGGATGGCAAAGAAGTGCCACTGCCTAACTTTAATTCTGTTGCTGAAGCTGTTGAGCAAACTGGTGCAAATGCATCTGTCATTTATGTGCCGCCAAAATTTTGTGCGGCTGCTATTGAAGAGGCCATTGATGCTGAAGTGCCGTTGATTGTTACGATTACTGAAGGCGTTCCTGTTGCGGATATGGTTCGTGTTAAAGCAAAATTGGATAAATCCAATTCACGCCTTATTGGCCCTAACTGCCCAGGTGTCCTAACCCCTGATCAGTGTAAAATTGGCATTATGCCAGGAAACATCTTCTCACAAGGTAATGTGGGCATTGTATCACGCTCTGGCACATTGACTTATGAGGCTGTTTTCCAAACAACCAATGCTGGCCTTGGTCAATCAACGGCAGTTGGTATCGGTGGCGACCCTGTTAAAGGCACTGAGTTTATCGATATGTTGGAAATGTTCTTAGGTGATGATGACACCCATTCTATCATCATGATTGGTGAAATTGGTGGCTCTGCTGAAGAAGAAGCAGCACAATTCTTAGCTGATGAAGCTAAGAAAGGACGCAAAAAACCAACTGTTGGCTTTATTGCAGGACGCACAGCCCCTCCAGGACGTACCATGGGTCATGCAGGTGCTGTAATCTCTGGCGGCAAAGGCGGCGCTGATGATAAAATTGCAGCTATGGAAGCGGCAGGTATTGCCGTTTCTCCATCGCCTGCAAAACTTGGCGAAACCTTGGTGGCGCTATTAAATAAATAGTCTCATTTGAGACAAACTATTGCAGCGCGCTTATAATATTGACGCGCTGCTATTTAAAAAGACTTAGGCTTTTAAACGCGAGAAAAATATGGCTCAAGATAACGACAATTCCCAGTTTCACGAAACCTCATTTCTTTATGGTGGCAATGCTGATTATATCGAAACGCTCTATGCTGAATATAAAAAGAACCCCACCTCACTCGATCCTCAATGGAAGGCATATTTTGATGGCTTTAATGATGAGAAGGGCGATGTAATAAAAAGCGCTGAAGGTGCCTCTTGGGAACGGGATAATTGGCCTTTAGCTGAAGAGGGCGAATTAGTATCTGCTCTTGATGGCGATTGGACATCTACAATTGAAGCCGAAAAAATTGCCGCAGAAAAAATTAACGGCAAAGCTAAAGCAAAGGGCGCACCTCTATCAGAGGAAGAGCTTCGCAATTCTGCACGCGATAGTGTTCGCGCCATTATGATGATTCGCGCCTATCGTATGCGCGGCCATTTACACGCAAATCTTGATCCCCTAGGCCTAGCTGAAGCCATTGAAGACCATAATGAGCTGCATCCTTCTAGTTACGGTTTTACAGAAGCCGATTATGATCGTAAAATTTTTCTTGATCATGTACTAGGGCTTGAATATGCAACCATCCCAGAAATGCTGGGAATTCTAAAACGCACATATTCTACTACGATGGGTGTGGAATTTATGCATATCTCTAATCCTAACGAAAAGGGTTGGATTCAAGAGCGCATCGAAGGGCCAGATAAAGGCGTTGCTTTCACCAGCAACGGTAAAAAAGCTATTTTCAATAAAATGGTGGAAGCTGAAGGCTTTGAACAATTCATTGACGTTAAATATAAAGGCACAAAACGTTTTGGCCTTGATGGTGGTGAGAGCCTCATCCCTGCACTTGAACAAATCATTAAACGAGGAGGCCAACTGGGTGTCGAGAGAATCATCCTTGGCATGGCACACCGGGGACGCTTAAATGTACTTTCCAACGTAATGGCAAAACCACATCGCGCTATTTTTCATGAATTTAAAGGCGGTTCTTTTGCCCCTGATGAAGTTGAAGGCTCGGGCGATGTGAAATATCACTTAGGGGCATCATCTGATCGTGAATTTGATGGTAATTCTGTACATTTATCTTTAACGGCAAATCCATCTCACTTAGAAATTGTAAACCCTGTTGTGTTAGGCAAAGTGCGCGCCCGCCAAGATGAAATTGAAACGCCAAATGCCGATGGCTCTCGTCCACGCGGTTCCGTTTTGCCACTGCTTATCCATGGTGATGCGGCCTTTGCTGGCCAAGGTGTAGTTGCTGAATGTTTTGGCCTGTCAGGCCTAAAGGGTCACCGCACTGGTGGTTCTGTACATTTTATTATCAACAACCAAATTGGCTTCACAACAAACCCTCGCTTCTCTCGCTCATCACCCTATCCAAGTGATGTTGCAAAAATGATTGAAGCACCCATTTTCCATGTCAATGGAGATGACCCAGAGGCTGTTGTTTATGCCGCAAAAATAGCCATCGAGTTTAGACAGAAATTTAAAAAACCAGTGGTTATTGATATGTTTTGTTATCGTCGCTTTGGCCACAATGAAGGTGATGAGCCTGCATTTACGCAGCCAATTATGTATCGCAAGATCAAAAGTCATCCAACTGCACTAACTGTTTATGGTGATAAATTGGTTCAAGAGGGTTTGCTTAGCGTTGATGAAGTCAACAGCATAAAAACTCAATGGCGCGATCATTTAGAAAATGAATTCAAATTAGGTGATAGCTACAAACCCAATAAAGCCGACTGGCTGGATGGCTCATGGGCAGGACTTAAAGTGGCAAGCGTTGATGAAGACCCACGACGCGGCAATACCAGTACTTCCATAGAAAAATTGAAAAAAATTGGCCATAAAATTACTAATATACCTGCCGATTTCAACATTCATAAAACAGCTAAGCGTTTTAATGATAATCGCCGCAAAATGATTGATTCTGGAGAAGGCATTGATTGGGCTACGGCTGAAGCGCTTGCTTTTGGCACACTTTTAACTGAAGGCCATAATGTACGCCTGTCGGGCCAAGATGTAGAGCGCGGCACTTTTTCTCAACGTCACAGTGTGTTTTATGATCAACAAGATGAAACCCGTCACATTCCTTTGAATAATCTAGGTGATAAAGCGGCTCATTATGACGTGATTAACTCAATGCTGTCAGAAGAAGCCGTATTGGGTTATGAATATGGCTATTCACTTTCAACCCCAAATGCTTTGGTGATGTGGGAAGCTCAATTCGGCGATTTTGCCAATGGCGCCCAAGTGATTTTTGACCAATTTATGTCATCGGGTGAGCGCAAATGGCTGCGTATGTCTGGCCTTGTTTGTCTTTTGCCCCATGGCTATGAAGGCCAAGGGCCTGAGCATTCATCAGCACGTCTAGAGCGCTTTTTGCAAATGTGTGCAGAAGATAATATGCAGGTAGCTAATTGCACAACACCTGCAAATTACTTCCATATTCTACGTCGTCAATTACACCGCGAATTTAGAAAACCGCTTATCCTTATGACACCGAAATCTCTATTGCGTCATAAACGGGCGGTGTCTCGTTTGGATGAAATGAGCGAGGGTTCATCTTTCCACCGCCTCCTTTGGGATGATGCTGAAGCATTAAAGAATGAAAAAATAAAGCTCGTCAAAGACAATAAAATTCGCCGCGTGGTACTTAGTACCGGCAAAGTTTACTACGATCTTTATGAAGAGCGCGAGAAACGCGATCTTAATGATGTTTATCTATTGCGCGTAGAACAGCTTTATCCTTTCCCAGCAAAAGCATTAATTACGGAGCTATCCCGCTTTCCTAATGCTGAAATTGTATGGTGTCAGGAAGAGCCTAAGAACATGGGTTCTTGGAGTTTTATTGAGCCCTATCTTGAATGGGTTTTAAATCATATTGACGCAAAACATGCCCGCGCGCGCTATGCTGGACGTCAGGCAGCAGCGGCAACCGCAACCGGTCTTATGTCTCGCCATTTGGCACAATTGGAATCCTTGCTTGAAGAAGCATTAGGCGATGCCTAACATTATTATTTGAAGAAAGAAGAGTATTATGGCTACTGAAATTCGAGTTCCTACCCTTGGTGAATCTGTAAGTGAAGCAACCGTTGGCACATGGTATAAACAACCTGGTGATGCAATTGCTGTGGATGAGCCTGTTGTTGAATTAGAAACTGATAAAGTTACCATTGAGGTTCCAGCCCCTGTTGCTGGAACCATGGGCGATATCATTGCTAATGAAGGTGATACAGTTGAGCTAAACGCCCTGCTTGGCAATATCAATGAAGGTGCAAGCGCTACGTCTGCAGCTGCTGCAAAAGCTGAAGCGCCGGCCGCATCTGCTGTACAACAACCTGCTGCAAGTGGTGATATGCCAGCAGCACCTTCTGCACAAAAAATGATGGCTGAGAACAACATATCAGCCGATAGTGTTCAAGGTTCTGGCAAACGTGGCCAAGTGCTTAAAGGTGATGTAATTAATGCTATAGCAAATCCTGCTCCCGCCGCACCGGCCGCGCCTGTAGCATCAGCTAAACCAGTCCCATCTAATGAAGTGCGTGAAGAACGTGTAAAAATGACCCGTCTTCGCCAAACTATTGCAAGCCGCCTAAAAGACGCACAGAATACAGCAGCCATGTTGACCACCTTTAATGAAGTGGACATGGGGCCAGTGATGGAAATGCGCAAACAATATAAAGAACTATTTGAGAAAAAACATGGTGTGAAACTAGGCTTCATGGGCTTTTTCACCAAAGCGGTTTGCCAAGCCTTGAAAGAAATTCCAGCCGTTAATGCTGAAATTCAAGGCAATGAATTGGTTTATAAAAACTACTGCCATATCGGGGTTGCTGTTGGCACAGATAAAGGCCTTGTTGTGCCTGTTGTGCGTGATGCAGATCAAATGTCGATTGCCGAAATTGAGCAAGGCATTGGTAATCTTGGCCGTGCAGCGCGTGATGGCAAATTATCTATGGCGGATATGCAGGGCGGTACATTTACGATCTCTAACGGTGGTGTTTATGGCTCACTAATGTCAACGCCAATCCTTAATGCACCACAATCCGGCATCTTGGGCATGCATAAAATTCAAGAGCGCCCAATGGCTGTAAATGGTGAGATCGTAATTCGTCCAATGATGTATTTGGCTCTGTCATATGACCACCGCATTGTGGATGGTAAAGAGGCTGTGACCTTCTTGGTGCGTGTTAAAGAATGTTTAGAAGACCCACAACGCCTAGTGCTAGATTTATAAGTTTTACAAGGATAAAATCATGTCTCAATTTGATCTTACAGTAATTGGTTCTGGCCCTGGCGGTTATGTTTGCGCCATTAAAGCAGCTCAACTGGGCATGAAAGTTGCCATTGTTGAAAAACGCCCAACCTTTGGCGGCACTTGCTTGAACATTGGTTGTATTCCTTCAAAAGCGCTGCTTCATGCTTCAGAAATGTACCATGAAGCCAGTCATGGATTTGATGAGCTAGGCATTAAAGTTTCACCTAAACTCGATTTAAAAACCATGCATGGCCATAAAGAAGCTGTTGTAAAATCAAACGTTGATGGCATTGAGTTCTTGTTTAAGAAAAACAAAATCACGCCCTTCATTGGCACTGGTTCAATCAAAGCTGCCGGCACTGTTGTGGTGACAGATGACAAAGGTGCAACCCAAGAGATCGAAACAAAGAACATTGTTATTGCAACGGGTTCGGATGTTGCGGGAATTCCTGGTGTCGAGTTTGAATTTGACGAAAAGGTTATAGTTTCATCAACAGGCGCACTTGACTTAGATAAAGTGCCAGAAAGCATGGTTGTTATTGGCGGCGGTGTTATTGGTCTTGAATTAGGCTCTGTATGGAACCGCTTAGGCGCTAAGGTTATCGTCGTTGAATATCTCAATAAAATTTTAGGACCAATGGATGGCGATGTTTCTAAAAACTTCCAACGTATGCTGAAAAAGCAAGGCTTTGAATTTAAGCTTTCTTCTAAAGTTACGGGTATTGAGAAAACAAAATCTGGCGCCAAGGTAACATTTGAGCCAGCTAAAGGCGGAGATCCTGTTTCCATCAATTCTGATGTGGTTCTTGTATCCACTGGTCGTCTACCCTATACCCAAGGCCTTGGTTTAGAAGCCCTTGGCGTTGAAATGGACGGCCGTAAGATTAAAACCGACAATCATTGGCAAACCAATATTGCTGGCATCTATGCTATTGGCGATGTAATTGATGGCCCAATGCTTGCGCACAAGGCGGAAGATGAAGGCGTTGCCGTTGCAGAATTGCTCGCAGGCCAACATCCCCATGTGAATTATGATATTATTCCTGGTGTGGTTTACACTAGCCCAGAAGTGGCCAGCGTAGGTAAATCAGAAGAAGAATTAAAAGCTGATGGCATTGCTTATAATGTTGGAAAATTTCCATTCTCAGCCAATGGCCGTGCACGCGCTATGAACCAAAGCGAAGGCTTTGTAAAAGTTCTTGCAGATAAATCAAGTGACCGCATTTTGGGTGCTCATATCATCGGCTTTGGTGCAGGTGAGATGATCCACGAGGTCGCAGTGATCATGGAATTTGGTGGTTCTTCTGAAGATCTTGGTCGTATTTGCCATGCTCACCCGACCATGAGTGAAGCGGTAAAAGAAGCCGGCCTTGCTACCTTCTCTAAGCCCATTCACATGTAGTCATATTAAAATCTAAAGCCTGTAGATGCTTATCTCATCCACAGGCTTTTATTTATTCTGTTTTTTCACAATGCAAATACTTGTCTAAGCTGTTCTGCCATGCTTCTTCAGGATTAAAGTCTGCAACGATTGGTGGCTCTGTTGTTCCAATGAGCGTTTTCATGCCATGTTGTATCATGTATCTTGGGTAATAGGTTGGATAGCCCAGTTTTTTTGCAATCACACATACTTTTGTAATGGTTTGCTTAATAGACTTATCAAAATATGCTTTCCATGTTAATTTAGTTTTCTGTGGTAAATTTTGAGTATTGCTTATAATCAACATTTTCACAGCTTGATGAGCAGTTTTATCTGTAACTCTATAAATATCAAAACGCCCATAAAGACCTGCCAATCCATAGATCACACTACCTTGTTCATATTTCCCCTCGCTAAAACATTTCATAGCTGCAGGATATAGATCTGCGGGTGTATAGGTGTTTTTAATTTCTTCTACCTTTATGCAATCCAACTTATGAGTAATTTCTAAATTGCCTTCAGTTTCTATTCTTGTAACATTGCCTTTGTTTATAATTTTTACTTTGCTCTCTTCAGAGAAAGTAGGAAATATATTACTTAAAAAAAACATGCACATTGACAGTGTAAAAAATATAAATTTTTTCATGGTATTATAGGCTTTAAAACTGCCTATCCTTTATATAATTCAAAAATAAGATCACAAATATAATATATAAAAATACTCTTTCAATATTACTATCGTATACAAATTAATCAAATATTAACCATAATGAACATAGAATAAATACCATATGAAGCCTAGAGCTTGATGCTTTAGATCCCTTGATTTGCGCGAATAGTTTTCATTTAGGTGAATCCACTTAACGCTACAAGCGCTAAGCTTTTACGCTTCATGCGACACTGCAAAATTTAATAATGTTAATTATTTAAATCAGTGTCTCGATAATGTGAGTTGCTTTGCAACTTCGGGCAACATTAATAAGAGGCCATGACTATGAGAAAATTTGATAGAATTACAGACAAACAAAGCATTTCAAATACAATCAATCAGTTCCAAGATATGAATTTGGATAAAAACACCCTTGCTAAAACAATTGTAGAAATATCACCTGTAGACCTTGATGAATTGTCAGATTTTTTTAACGAACGCTTTTCGGCTCACACTCAAAAAGCAAGCAATCCACAATTGGCTTAAGAGTAGCCCAAAATTTTATCTTGAAGGCGTCGAACTTCAACGATCTTTTGGCTCTCATCGACGGTACAATTATCATAGGTGATTAAACCATCGCGCTTGATGTCTTTTGTCACAATACCACCCTCAAGCAATCCACATGGAATAGCTTTTTGTGCACGGCCATCTTCACAAGTCATCGTCCAAGAACGGTAGCTGGTTTCACCAATAGCATCAAGACGTTCACCCGCTTTTAAATCGCGTTTAGCAATGGCGCAAACCTCTGCCACAGGGCGTGCCAATGGCACCATATCTGCCTTGCCATAAAGCACAGCACGCGCACATGAAAGTGGCACCTCTAATGAAGTTAAATGGTGAGGGCGATAAAATGTAAAATAAGGGCCCTCACCCAATTTCAAATCATTCATCCGCTCATGCAAACGCTCATGCGCCATCTCAGCAATCACAAATACACCTGGTGCTACACCCTTGCCTACAGTATAATCCACACAACCTTTTTTGGATAAAATCCCACCATCTTCGATAGGGCAAAGTACTTTTGGAAGCTCATCAAGGGTTGCAGCAGGCCCATGCATGCCTGCAACATCAGGCACAAGACCCGTGGCATTAGCAATAGCTGCCATCTCCACCATGGTTTTTGAACCATCTACAAATTCCACTAACATGCGGGGGTTCATGTTACGTTGCTCAGCTTCAAGGCGATAATCATCTGGCACGGCATAGGCATTAAAGGGGTTGTTTTTGCCCTTACCCGCAGCCACTACCTTATGACCAAGACTAGTCACAAATTCAATCAGCTCCATGGTAGAAGAGGGTTCATCACCCGCACCAACCGTATAAACTACACCAGCTTGATCAGCTTTAGCCTTAAGATAAGGTCCAATGGTGACATCAGCTTCAACGTTCATCATCACCAAATGCTTGCCGCATTCAATAGTTTTTAAGCCTGCACTCACCCCAACTTCGGGTTTGCCTGTGGCCTCAATAATCACGTCAATATAAGCAGCCTCACATATGGCCTGAATATTATCTGTAACAGCAAGTTTACCCGCTTCAATGGCAGCTTCAATATCATTGCGGCTTGATACTTCTTTAGCACGATCTGCATTGCCCTCTGCTATCTCCAAAGCTTTTAAGCCATTTTTGGGATTGCGAGAGGTAATGGCAGCCACTTCCATACCATCCATAAATTGAACCTGGGTGAGAAGATCTGTACCCATTTCACCCGCACCAATAACCCCAATTCGGATAGCTTTTCCGCTTTCTTTTAAATTTGCTAAATCTCTTGCTAAACCAACCTTGGCAATATCAGTCATCTTATACCTTTATTCTTATTTTCCCTAGAGCGCATCACCTATCTATAAATTCATAAATACGCTTATGGGAAGTCTGCCGTTGCTAATTACTACCCATTTCTAAAACATCATGCACCTAAACGCTACACGCGCTAGAGCTGAAAATTTATGTGATAAATTTTCAGCTAACATTATCAATACAGACAAATATTTATGATAGGTATTTTGTATCATTTTATATTACGTTAGCTATATTTTATTGCCCTCACAAAAGCAAATATAAAAACGGAGCCATGGCACTATACCAATGACTCCGTTATGAATAAATTATCTATATAAATATCTTAAGGCAATCCTTAATGAACAGAAGACATAGTCTCAGCACCACCCTCGCCATCTTCCATAAACTCAGCATTAATTTTTGACATCTTAATCACAGCTTGAGTACGGCTATCCACATTAAGTTTTTGCAATACAGCAGAAACATGCGCCTTAACTGTTGCTTCAGAAACTGACAATTCATAAGCGATTTGCTTATTCAAGAGACCTTGGCCTAATTTTGCCAAAACACGTAATTGTTGTGGGGTAAGCGAACTCATACGCTCAATCAAATCCAACACTTCTGGATCAGCTTCATCACCAAGATCAAGATCATCTGGAACCCAAATATCGCCAGCAATCACTTTTTGGATAGCCTCACGCATTTCTTCAATACGGGTAGATTTTGGGATATAACCAGATGCACCCAACTCAATCGCGCGGCGAATGGTAGTTGGATCATCTTTTGCAGATACGATGATCACAGGCACATCAGGATATTGTGCTCTAATTGTAATTAGCCCGGAAAAGCCGCTTGCGCCTGGCATTCCAAGATCCAATAATACTAGATCAATATCTTCGTTTTGATCCAACATGCCTAAAAGACTATCTAAGTCTTCAGATTCCAACATGTTAGAGGAAAATGATATATCATCACTTTGCAAGCCTTGTTTCAAGGCTCCACGAAAAAGCGGATGATCATCGGCAATAAGGATAGTCACGGTGGCACTCATTAAATCTTCTCCAAAGCTTAACTCAATATAGAAATAAATAACAGGGCTT
>CAKMZG010000027.1:14909-18377 GCA_929200335.1 uncultured Alphaproteobacteria bacterium
GGCTTCGGGCAAAAGACAGTCCCTGTCATACGAGGTTTGTTTTCATAATATTATAGTCGATTAAAAATAACTTAGTATATCTATAGTATAAATTTAACAAATGGGCTATAATACTTAAGTTTACAAGCTCTAGTCAGCACTATAACACATTGTAATTTAAAAGAAAAATAAAATCTTATCTTAATGGTATCTAAATCCATTTGTTATGTCAATTATAGTAAACAAAGACTTGCCAAAAGAAAACACCTTCAGGCTACAAATAGGAAATTTGTGGGCGTTGTAATTTTATTTGCAAAGCATATCTAAATTCTATATATAAAAGGTAATCCCTACACTGTAGCAGATCTTCTCGCTCACCAAGGTTGTTAAATTTAAAACCTTGGCAAGCAAACAGGAGAGATTTATGCACTCATATTAAGGGTCTTATTGGATCCGCCTGAAAGGAATAAAAAATGGCACATACACTTTTAATGCCAAAAGCAACAGCCATCTGGCTTGTTGATAATACTGCACTTACTTTTGAGCAGATTTCTAATTTCTGCAATTTGCATTTGCTAGAAATTAAGGCCATAGCTGACGGCGATTCTGCCCAAGGCATTAAAGGACAAAGCCCAATTTCTAACGGCCAATTGACCCGTGAAGAATTAAAAACGGCTGAAGCTAACCCTAATCACAAACTGCAATTAGCAAAAGCAAAAGTATTGGTGCCAGAATTGAAGCGCAAAGGCCCGCGCTATACGCCAGTTTCTAAACGCCAAGATCGCCCCAATGCTATTCTATGGTTATTAAAAAACCATGCTGAACTTCGCAATGCACAAATTATCAAGCTAATTGGTACAACAAAAAATACCATTGAGGCTATTCGTGATCGCAGTCATTGGAACTCAGCTAATCTTGTGCCACTTGATCCGGTAACACTTGGTCTTTGCACGCAGATTGATTTAGATTTTGAAGTGAAAAAATCAGCTAAATACCGTGTTGAACCTCAAGCCGTTGAAGGCGCTGGCCTATTGCCAACTGATGAAACGCAAAATACAGATGTTAACAATCCATTTGCTGACACCTACAGCGCACCAGAGCCTAAAGAAGAATCTGTTGATGCTGATAGTGTATTTGCAAATTTCAACTCACTAAATACAAGTGGCGACAACGACGCCTCTGAATAAACTATCCAACTTAGAATGCTTTGGACAAAAGCTGTCATTTGCCTTAAATAATTGACAGCCACAGCCTAAGCATTATTAATACGGCTGAAATTTGGAATTTAGCGCGCATTAGAATAAATACGCGGCCTAAATAAAGCAAAAATGCAAAAATGCAAAAAGGGTTATCCCATGACTATAAATGACAAATTGGCTCAAATGGCCAATGCCATCCGTTTTCTTTCAATGGATGCAGTGCAAGCTGCTAATTCAGGCCACCCAGGCCTACCAATGGGAGCGGCAGATATCGCCACTGTTTTATTTGCCAAACATTTAAAGTTTGATCCAAAGCAGCCAAATTGGCCAAACCGTGACCGCTTCGTTTTATCAGCTGGCCATGGCTCAATGTTGCTATATTCGCTGCTTTATCTAACCGGTTATGAAGATATGACCCTCGAGGAAGTTAAAAACTTCCGTCAATTAGGTGCTAAAACAGCTGGCCATCCAGAATATGGCCATGCAGCCGGCATTGAAACCACGACGGGGCCTCTAGGACAAGGCATTGCAAATGCTGTCGGCATGGCTATTGCTGAGCGTAAATTGGCAGATGAGTATGGTTCTGATATCATTGATCACCACACTTATTGCCTTGTGGGCGACGGCTGTTTGATGGAAGGCATTTCCCAAGAAGCCATTACTATGGCTGGTCATTTAAAGCTGAACAAACTGATTGTTTTCTGGGATGATAACAACATCTCCATTGATGGCCCCATTTCTATAACTGATTCCACCAATCAAATTGCACGCTTTGAAGCATCAAATTGGAATACTATCCAAGTTGACGGCCACAATGCTGAAGAAATTTCAAATGCAATTGAAGCGGCACAAAAAAGTGATAAGCCAACTATGATCGCTTGTAAAACCACTATTGGTTACGGCGCTCCAAATAAAGCTGGCACATCTGGCGTACATGGCGCACCTCTTGGTGATGAAGAAATTAAAGGCACACGCGAGGCTTTAGGTTGGGCACATGAGCCATTTGAAATTCCATCTGATGTTTTAGATGCTTGGCGCTTGGCTGGCCTTCGTTCCAATTCTGCACGTAAAGAATGGGAACAAGCAGTTGAGGCTATGGATGGCGAACAAAAAGGCGAGCTTCAACGTCGCCTACGTGGTGATCTACCGGGTAATTTTGCAGCTAAGATTGAAGAATACAAGCAGCAATTAGCTGAAGAACTGCCAACAATGGCAACCCGCAAAGCCAGTGAGGCAGCCCTTGAAGTGATTAATGGCGTTGTGCCAGAGACCATAGGTGGTTCGGCTGATTTAACTGGTTCTAACAACACTAAAACCAGCCAAACAATAGCCATCACCCCTGATGATTTTTCAGGCCGCTTTATCCATTATGGCATTCGTGAACATGCCATGGCAGCAGCCATGAACGGCATCGCGCTGCATGGTGGTCTTGTGCCATATTCAGGCGGCTTTATGATTTTCTCTGATTATTGCCGTCCATCCATTCGTTTAGCTGCTCTAATGGGCATTCGCGTTGTGCATGTTCTTACCCATGATTCTATTGGTCTTGGTGAAGATGGCCCAACCCACCAGCCAGTTGAACATATGGCAGCATTACGTGCTATTCCTAATTTGATGATGTTCCGCCCATGTGATGCGACAGAAACTGCTGAATGCTGGCAAATCGCGCTTGAAGCACCGCATACACCAAGTGGCATTGCTTTAACCCGCCAAAACCTACCTGCGGTCCGCACAACTTTTGAAAAAGACAACCTATCTGCACTTGGGGCTTATGAGCTAGCTGGCTGTGATGGCGATGCGGCAGTAACGCTATTTGCATCAGGCTCAGAAGTTGCCCTTGCACTAGAAGCAAAAGAGATGCTTGAGAATGAAGGCCAAGCAACCCGTGTGATTTCAGTGCCTTGCTTTGAATTATTTGAAGCACAAAGCCCAGAATATAAAAAATCTATTCTTGGCGAAGGTTCAGTTAAAATTGCTGTGGAAGCTGGTATTAAACAAGGCTGGGAACGCTTCATTGGCGAAGATGGCATCTTCATCGGTATGACTGGCTTTGGTGCATCAGCCCCTGCTGGTCAATTGTTTGAGCACTTTGGCATTACAGCGGATGCAGTTAAATCAGCAGCCCTTGCAAAACTTGGCTAAATTTGGGCTAAGCGCCAAAAGCAAAAGTTTTATTCAATTTAAAAAGCCCGTTGTTAGAAATAACAGCGGGCTTTTTATTGAGTTTAAGTCTATAGCATTTCAAAGACCTTTGCATAATAAGAATTTTGTTGAATTGAATAGGAAATAG
>CAKMZG010000028.1:0-757 GCA_929200335.1 uncultured Alphaproteobacteria bacterium
AGTGAATCCACTTAAATGCTACACGCGCTAGAGTATTAGGTAAATATTGAAGTGCTTTTGGTTCCATCTACAAACCTAGCCCAAGAGATAGAGAAACCGCAAAGATAATCATATTACGGCGATTCCAATTGACATCAGCCAGCATTGAAACACCTGCTGAGGCAACCATGCCAAACATAACAATAACGCCACCGCCCAGAACTTCAATAGGAATGGTTGTAATGAAAGCGCCAATTTTGGGGACAAGACCACAAAGAATAAGCAAGATTGCACCAATGGTAACCACATGGCGGCTCATAACACCAGTCATAGCAATCAAGCCAATTAAAACTGTTGAAAAAGTTAATTCAAATTTTGATATGTTGCAAACTTAAATTTTTGCCTTAGATTACAAAAAACTAACTATAGAATAGGGATAACATCTTGAGCATCGTCATAAATCAAATTTCCATACCCACATTAAATGACAATCAATTTCCAGTTGGGCGCATTTTTTGCGTAGGCCAAAACTATGCGGCTCATACCATAGAGATGGGGGGAGATCCCAGTCGCAACCCTCCTTTCTTCTTTTCCAAATGGTCAACAGCCCTGGTTAATGCCGCAGTTGCTGATGAGGCACAAATCCCCTACCCTGAAGATTGCAAAGATTTCCAACCAGAGATTGAATTGGCCATTGCTATTAAAACTGGTGGAAAAGCCATTACCGTTGATGCAGCAAAAGAACATATTTTTGGTTTTGCAACCGCCTTAGATATGA
>CAKMZG010000028.1:767-3571 GCA_929200335.1 uncultured Alphaproteobacteria bacterium
ACAAGCCATCGCTAAAAACCAAGGCAGACCGTGGGAGGCTGCTAAGAACTTTGATTTTTCATGTCCAATCAGCGCCATTGATGAGACCATCAGCTTAAATGATTTGAATAAAGCAGAGATAATATTGCGGGTTAATGACCAGATACGCCAACACTCTACCCTTTATCATATGATCTGGTCTGTTGAAGAGATTATTGCAAAGCTTTCTGAACACATTGCACTTTTACCAGGAGATCTAATCTTAACAGGAACACCAGAGGGCGTATCCCCCATTCAAAAAGGTGATGTCTTAGAGGCTAGAATAGAAGGCTTGCCCTTACTTAGAGCATCTTGCACCTAAATGAAATAAACAATAGTATCTTAGCTTACCCACCTCATTCCTCACTATAATATCATTGAAACAATAAATAATAAGCCTTGCCATTCGCCGAATGTTAATGATGCAAGAGAAGAGCCTGGACACAGCCCAACTAAGCCCTAGCCCATACCAAAAAACACAGACCCAATAACCAATTTGCGTGTAATATCATGAGTTGGCAGAGTAGGAAAAAAACCCCAACAATAGGTGCATGGTGACGTTTAGCAATTATCCAAGCAACAAACATAGGAATGATTGCGCCACCCAACACAAATGCAAGTGTTGGATCCCATCCCCAAATATATCAAGCCATCCTTGTACTTTTACTGTGTCAGTCATTCCAGATATTAAAAGGCTAATTCCAAAAAAGGCATCCTGAGAGTATACTAAATACCGAACGCATCAAATCACTCCCAATATATGGCGAAACAAAACAACGCTAGAGCTTGATGCGCCCATTGCCAAGCAAGTAAACAGCACCTGCTGCTCCAATGATAAGCCCACCCATCAGGCCAATAATATATGGGTGTAATATCATTATATATCTGTTTCTGTTTGAGATTTATAAAATGAACTGAGTGTGATACCGTAATGCAAAATAGTAAACTGCCCTTACCAATATCAGATGACCTCACCTCTACGCGTATAGCCTTTAAGTGGATTTACTTAAAGGCTATACGCGTAAGTTAAGGAATCTAGAGTTGTTTTTTGGATTCATTCGAACGCATCAAACTTTAGGGCTGCACCTGAGCCCTATATCGTTTACTCTATAATATCAGTTAACTTTGAAGTATCAAAAATACCGCATCCATTCCCTCCGATTGATTTACAATCGCTTGCAGTATTCTCTACCTCAATTTTATTGTTAACATATGGCTTAAACTCATTTTTTATATCCAACAAATATGCAGACCCCTTTGCTCGATTTGCATGGACGATATCATTCCCACCCTTTTCAACGATTAAAGCACTAATAGTGTTAGCATCTAATTTCACCGCGCTTATTGGTAAAGCTTTAAGATTAATATTACTTTTCGCTTTCCTATATGCTGCGGCTTGATCTGAATCTAAAAACACACTCACTAGATCATTAATTTTAATTTCTGACATCTTAGTTTTCTCGACAATTTTGCTGAGCCTAAGCGCTATATTTGAATCTTTTGCCGGTCTGCTCCCACGAAACGCATTCAAGTTAGATTTTGTAATAGTGGCCGTCAAATCTACATCGCTATGATTGAGATCTGTATGCTGCATATCTTTATCATCTAAAACTGGAGAAATTTGGATTGCGGGTATTTCAATTTTTGGAAATTTATTTTCACCCTCATTTAAATGACCTTGATAAGTTTTATCGCCACCAATTGTAGAAAGAAATAAATCGCGTTTAGGTATTGTATCAGAAACTGTAAGATCAACAGTTGTATTAATGGTCGCATCAATTCCATTGCTTTCCATAGTCCCATTCCAGTTAGATTTTGTTTTATTGCTTCTTGTTAAATCCAAATTACTAATATTGAGATTGGTATCATCTCCGTTTTGAATATGATTGACCTGAGTATTTTGCGACTCTGGGGTATAGTACTTATCACTAACAATCGTTGCAGTTAAATTACGCTTGGATATCTCTGTTGATGCAAAGAGTGCGCTCCTAATATTATCAAGAGCTGCTACATAGCCACCACCACTGATTGGCTCCAATGAAGGTTGCGAAACGTAAATAAGATTGCTTTTGGCATTATCACTTTCAAGAAGCTTAGCTTCAGATGCTAAATTTAGATTTACAACGTTACGAACACCCTCACTACTTAATTGAATAAGTTTTTTGCCATTTTTATGAATTGACGTTTTTGCTGAAACTTTTTTTTCAACAACTATACTATCATTATCTTTGGCCGTAAGAAAAATACGGCCATCACGCTTTAAAACTCCTGTGGCCTTGACGTAACCATCGTCATTGCCAGCTAAGGCATAGATATTACCGCCATTAGCTCGTAATTCAACAGAAGCTGCATCAATCTTACCTTTTTCTTCCACTGAGCCATTAGCATCGCCAATCCGCACGATAAACTTGCCTTGATCGGTCGCAGCATCACGCAATAGAATTTCACGACCAGAGAGCAGACCTACAGTACCCTTACTTGCTGAAATTTCACCTTTATTGACTACATTTTTTGCAATAAATGCTACATCACCGCCAAGCGATGAGACACTGCCAAGATTTGTTACGCTAGCTTGTGAGGAGCCAGAAAATACATCATCGCCACCATCCATGAAATCAGCGTCATCAATATCTTGTGTTGAACCAACAAAAGAGCCACCTGTTTCAATACGGCCCTCTTCACCAACAATAACACCATGTTGGTTGATCAGATATAAAGAGCCAGTTGCTGATAAGTTGCCATCAATTCTAGAGATTCCGGTTCCAATAACTCTGTTTAAAGTAGCA
>CAKMZG010000028.1:3581-12932 GCA_929200335.1 uncultured Alphaproteobacteria bacterium
CACCTGTACCATTGTTAAATTGAACGTTCTTACCCTGCCCAATAGAAAAACCCTGCCACTCAATAATAGCATTCTTACTGGATTGATTTATGGTCATATTACCATTATTTGGCGTGTCAATTGTAGCTTGCCCAGCCTTTACTGCCCCACCTTCAGGCAGCGATTGCGCATTGGCATAAGCAGCCGTCAAAAAAACGCACGGTATTATAACACTTGTTGTACGCAAAACATTATATAAAGACCTATTAAAGTTAGTAAATGACATATCATATCTTCCTAATATTAACTATCTCTTCATACCTGAGATAAATTACACGACTACTCCATTTAACGTGTAGAATTATAACTATACTTAATGATGGTAAATTATACTTAAGAATACTACAAATAATGAATATTAAATAAACTATATTCTTACGATGAATATTGAAGAAAAAACTTTACATTTAAACATGATAATGAAACACTTTTCTTGGTGGAAATTGAAATTAGTGTTCAGGATTTTTCACTTAAACTAGCTGAACAATAATGGAGGAATTAATGAAAAAAATTGTATTAAAATCTATCGTAGCCGCAGGTATTTTTGTGGGTGCGAGTTCTACTGCAATGGCTGAAAAAGTTAATATTGGCGCCCCTGCATGGACAGGCGCGCAAGCAATCGCCCATTTGATTAAAGAAGTTGTAGAAAGTCGCATGGGTGGGCAGGCCACATTGGTGCCTGGCAATAACGCCACAATTTTCCAAGCCATGGATCAAGGCAACGGTGATATTGATATACACCCAGATGTTTGGCTACCTAATCAACAATCTTTTACTGATAAATATGTAAAAGGAACCGGCAATGTTGCTCTTTCTGACAAGCCATATGAGGGGAAGCAAAGCTTTTGTGTCACCAAAGAATTTTCTGAAAAAAATGGTGTAACTTCGATTTTCGATCTTGCTCGTCCTGAAATTGCAAAATTAATGGATAGCGATGGAAATGGCAAAGGTGAGATTTGGATTGGCGCGCCAGGCTGGGCTTCTGCAAATGTGAACGAGGTTAAAGTTCGTGACTATGGTTTATTGCCATTCATGGATGCGGTTCGTGCCGACCAAGCGGTTATGACAACTACGGTTGGCGAAAGCATTAAAAAAGGCATTGGCTATGCTTTTTATTGCTATTCCCCACATGCTATATGGTTTCAATACGACATCGTGCGCTTAGAAGAGCCAGCATTTGATCCTGAAAAATATATAGCGCTTCAACCATCTGATGACCCAGATTGGTATGAAAAATCTAAAGTTATGACAGAAGATGCTTTGAAAAAAGTACAGATTGCTTATTCAAAATCTTTGAAGGAGCGTTCTCCTGCAATTGCTGAAATGATAGCTAATATTCAATTGGATGGCGAGACAGTCTCTGATTTTGCATTCCAAATTGAAGGCGGCAAGTCTGCTGATCAAGTTGCTAAAGAATGGGTTGCTAAAAATTCTGACCGCGTTGACAGTTGGTTAGGACTATAAACAATACATTATTGGATGTTGGTGCTTTGGCACCAACATCTCAAACTTTACTTCGGGGCCTAGCTATATATGAATGATTTACAAAAAGGAACTTCAATAGAAGTATCCGGTGTTTGGAAAATTTTTGGTAACAATGCAAATGCAGCATTAGAGGCAGTTAAACGCGACAAACTTTCAAAAAAAGAATTATTGGATCAATATAATTGCGTCTTAGGAGTGGCAGACGTTAATATGGATATTAATCCGAGTGAAATATTTTGCGTGATGGGGCTGTCAGGCAGTGGCAAATCTACCCTTGTGCGCCATTTTAATCGCTTATTAGAACCCACTGCTGGCAACATTGCTGTGGGGGGAAAAGATGTCATGGCAATGAACCCTCAAGAGTTGCGCCAATACCGCAACGAGAGCATAGCCATGGTGTTCCAAAATTTTGCATTAATGCCCCATCGATCCGTTTTAGAAAACATTGCAATGCCCTTGGAAATTAGAGGTATCAATAAGAACGAGCGGATGAATATAGCACAAAAAACCATTGAGATGGTTGAACTGGTGGGTTGGGAAAATAAATTCGCCCATGAGCTATCAGGCGGCATGCAACAAAGGGTTGGCCTTGCGCGTGCACTCGCCGCTGATCCAGAAGTGTTATTGATGGACGAACCTTTTTCTGCCCTCGATCCTTTGATCCGCAGGCAATTGCAAGATGAATTTATGAAACTCTCCAAGCATATGAAAAAGACCACGGTATTCATTACTCATGACTTGGATGAAGCTGTTCGTATTGGCGATCGCATTGCCATTATGCAAGATGGCCGGGTGATACAAACCGGAACGCCAGAAGATATCGTTTTGAACCCAGCTAATCCTTATATAGCGGAATTTGTTGCTGGCATTTCAAGGCTAAAAGTTGTTCGCGCTGATACAGTGATGGAACCAATTGCAGAGTTTGAAAGCAGCCATGGTGCACTCTCTAGTGAATTACAAAGTTTTGATCATGATGCAAATTTAAGCACACTTATTGAAGCTGCAATAGAAAATAAAAATCCACTTATAATCATAGATTCAAAGGGGCAACGGGTTGGTGTAATTACCCGTGAAGCCATTTTAAAAACAGTGATTGATGGTACGGAGACTTCTTAGATTATGACAGATTTAAACATTGAAAGTCAAAAACTTGAAGATCGAAATGCGCTAATTGATGAATTTATAGGAACACCTTCTATTTACTATCAAAATGCTTTTGATAAGATTGGCGAAATAAAAAGCTTTGCGTGGATTTTCAATTGGGTTGCAGCATTGCTTGGCCCCATCTGGTATGGCATGCGCGGATTATGGAACTGGGCTCTGCCATTTGTCATATTAGAGTGCTTTGGTTTAATTCAAATATTTCGTGGACTTTGGGGTGACCTTGGCGCTGAAGCTAGAGATAGAATTTTACAAATTGAGGGGACTTTAGGGCTGCGCTATCAACAATTGGATGCAGCCATCAAAAAGAATGCAGATAATGTAGATGTCTTTCGCCGCACCATCAAATCTCTTGAAGATAATATTGATGCCATAAAGGGTGAGGTGGTAAAGGCGGAAAGTACGGCCATTTGGATTTTACTATCAGGTGTAGCAATCTTATTCCTGGTAAAGGCTATTGAGGGCTATTTGGCTAACTCTACCCTTGAAGCTAAATTTTCCAATTGGCTATCGGATCGCACGATTGCATCTGGGCTAACGCCTGCCCGCACTGGCTTAAGCATAGCTTTTGTCAGTATAATTTTTACGGCAAGTATTATTCATTATACATTCCCAACTTGGTTTCACTGGCTTGGTGAGTTTCCGACAAATCGTAGCATTCGCTTAACTGGCATTGTCTGGGTGGAAGGGTTTTCTGAGTTTTTGAAAGATACATGTCAGTGGTTTTTCAATTTTATTACCATTGGTATTAGAGCCATTTTAAATAATCTTGAATTAATTTTCGTGGGAACGCCTTGGATAGTCATAGCAAGCTTTATCATCTTGCTAACAGGATTAACCGCAGGCATTCGCGCCTCAATTTTTACCGGCGCATTCCTTGCCTATATGGGCTTTCTCGGGTTTTGGGAAAAAGCCATGATTACCCTTTCATTATTGGGTACAGCTGCATTCATCTCTATCGCTCTGGGCATCCCATTTGGGCTTTATTGCGCCCGCCGGCCAAGATTTTATGCATTTATTCGTCCTATAATGGATTTTATGCAGACCATGCCAGCATTTGTATTCATGATCCCAGTCATCGCCTTTTTTGGGATTGGCAAACCAGCAGCTGTAGTATTGACAATGATTTTTGGTGGCACACCTGTTGTGCGTTTAACGGTTCTTGGCCTTCGTGGCGTGCCGCAAAATATTAGAGAGGCCGCAATCTCATATGGGGCTTCAAAATGGTATATGTTGACAAAAGTTGATTTACCACTTGCCGCACCATCCATCTTAGCGGGCATTAACCAAACCATTATGTTGAGCTTGGCCATGGTTGTAGTTGCGAGCCTAATTGGCGCTAAGGGACTTGGTGAAGATGTGCTAGAAGCGCTTCAGCATAATTCCCTTGGACTTGGCATGCTTGCTGGTTTCGCAATTTTATTCTGCGCTATGATCTTAGATAGAGTAGTACAAGGGCAAAGAGATTAAACACTGTTCAAACAGTGCTGTTAGATGAATTCGAACCCGTCTCAGTTATCTGCAATTTTGTCATTTTATGCCGCACTCAAACTACACCAATCAGCTAGAGCTTGATAGCGAAGGTAATGTGTCTGATCATATCATCTGAATTTAAGAAAAAAACAAATTTCAACTTTTCTCTGACTGCACCAAATAGATGAAAAAGTTGGTGGAGCTAGACGGGATCGAACCGTCGACCTCTTGCATGCCATGCAAGCGCTCTCCCACCTGAGCTATAGCCCCACTATACCGTGGATACCACATTTAAAAATGCGGGTGGTGAAGCGTTTCTAATCATCCCAACGCTTAAGATCAAGCAAAAATTTGAAGTGAGTGATAATTTTTATCAGTAACACCATCATCCGCCAAGAATCGCCCGAGAACCATTCTAATAATGAGTATGTTTTCACCTTGGTGAGAGCATCATGCACCAAAATGAACTCGTAAACGCTACACATGTTAGAACGCATCACTTATTTATAAATAAGCCCTATCCTTTTGTTATTGTATGTCATTATACCCAAAGCCGCCGCTTATTTTTGGGTGACATGCTATAGGAGAGGCAATATTGAGGAACACAACATAGGCATAACTGTTCGAGTACCAAAATAGGGCTCGCTCAAGCAAGATAAAAGAACCACTATAGCACGGTTTTTAAATATCCAAGTTACTCACATTTAGAGCATTACTTTGAATAAATTCGCGGCGAGGCTCCACTTCTTCACCCATCAAACGAGAGAAAAGATCATCCGCATCGGTTGCTTCAAATACCTTCACCTGTAAGAGTGTGCGCGCATCAGGATCAAGGGTGGTTTCCCAAAGTTGATCGGCATTCATCTCACCTAGACCTTTATAGCGCTGGGTAGTGATGCCCTTTTGACCCACTGCAAAAACAGTTTCCAAAAGGCTACGAGGCCCAAAAATTTCGCTTTTCACTTCCTTGCGTTCTAAAATGCTTGGCTTTGTATAAATGGCTTGCAAATCTGCTGCCCATTTATCTAAACGCATAGCATCGGCAGAACCAAAGAAAGCTGGATCAAGCTTATGACTTTCTTTCACGCCGCGCACAGTGCGCTCAAAGACCAGCGATCCATCCTCATCAACTGTGCCTTCCCAGCCTTTCTCAGTTTCTTCCGCGATAACATTCAAGCGCTTAGCCACATAGCCAGCCGCTTCTAATGCAACATCACGATTGGATAGGCGCTCTGCATTTAATGCGCCCGCAATGGCTGCTTGCTCAATAATTTCAACGTTATATTTATCATTGATATCATTAAGGGCATTACGGATTTGAAGGGCTTTTTGCACTACTGTTTTAAGATCAGAGCTTGCAAGCGTTTCACCATCGCCTAAAATCAAACGTGCATCATCAATGCCGCCATCGATAAGATAATTCTCCATCTCGGCTTCATCTTTTAGATATTGGCTAGATTTGCCGCGTGTCACTTTATAAAGCGGTGGCTGTGCAATATAAAGATAGCCTTTTTCGATCAACTCCGGCATTTGACGGAAGAAGAAGGTCAATAACAATGTACGAATATGCGCACCATCCACGTCAGCATCTGTCATGATGATAACCTTATGATAGCGAATTTTATCAATATTATATTCGTCACGGCCAATGCCTGTACCAAGAGCTGTAATCAAATTACCAATTTGATCCGATGAAATCATTTTTTCAAAGCGCGCACGCTCCACATTTAAAACTTTACCGCGTAGAGGCAAAATAGCCTGATCTTTACGAGAACGCCCTTGCTTTGCAGAACCGCCAGCACTATCGCCCTCCACGATGAAAATTTCTGATTTAGCAGGATCACGCTCTTGGCAATCAGCAAGCTTTCCTGGAAGGGAGGCAATATCTAATGCACCTTTTCGACGGGTAAGTTCACGCGCTTTTCTAGCTGCCTCGCGGGCTGATGCAGCTTCAATTACTTTACCAACGACGGTACGTGCATCTTGCGGATTTTCTTCCATCCAGTCCTTAAGCGCTTCATTTACCAGACTCTCAACCACTGGCCGCACCTCAGATGACACAAGTTTATCTTTGGTTTGAGATGAAAATTTAGGATCTGGCACTTTTACAGATAAAACGCAGCTCAACCCCTCACGGCAATCATCCCCCGTTAGCGAAGCTTTTTCTTTTTTCATCATGCCAGAGCGATCAGCATAACCTGTAACCTGACGGGTCAAAGCACCACGGAAACCAGCTAAGTGTGTGCCACCATCGCGCTGTGGAATATTATTGGTAAAACAAAGCACATTTTCATGATAGCTGTCATTCCACCACAATGCCACTTCAACCGCGATACCATCTTTTTCTGACGTTAGGTAGATAGGCGTATCAATTAAAGCGCCCTTAGCGCGATCGAGATAACGCACAAATTCAATCAAGCCGCCCTCATAGTAAAGCTCAATTTTTTCTTCTTCGGCCTTGCGGTTATCGATCAAAACAATTTTAGCACCTGAATTCAAGAACGCCAATTCACGCAAGCGATGCTCAAGGGTTTTGAAATCAAACTCTACCATAGTAAAGGTTTCGGCTGATGGGGTAAAAGTTACTTCCGTACCTGTTTCATCGCCACAATCACCAATAATTTCCAATGGCCCATCAGAAACACCATGGGTAAAGCTGATGCGGTGTAATTTACCATTCCGTTTAATCTGTAGGATAAGCGATACAGATAGCGCATTCACAACAGACACGCCAACACCGTGAAGACCACCAGAAACCTTATAGGAATTTTGGTCAAATTTACCACCAGCGTGAAGCTGCGTCATGATCACTTCTGCGGCGGAGACGCCTTCTTCTTCGTGGATATCTGTTGGGATACCACGACCATTATCTTTTACAGTCACAGATCCATCGGCATTTAAAATAACAGATACATGATCGGCATGGCCAGCAAGCACCTCATCAATACCATTATCAACCACCTCATAAACCATGTGATGCAGGCCAGAGCCATCATCGGTATCACCAATATACATACCTGGGCGTTTTCTAACCGCATCAAGGCCTTTTAGCACTTTAATGGAGCTGGCATCATAATCCGCGCCAGCTGGAACATTATCTTCTGCTTCATTATTTGGTGTATCGCTCATTAGCCATCCTTGATATATCAACAACATATTGATTTCATTGTAAAAACAACAGCTCAGTTAAAGCGCCGCATCTCACAACATCGAATCAATAAAATTCATTCTTAAACTATAGCCTTTGATGATCAAAAAACAAAGGATTTGCATTAATTTAGACAAGATATACACATCCTACATTTGTCGTAAGAAGCAGATAAAACAAGTGCATTCTTTGTAAATCTGATTGTTCATAAAAAAGTATACAAACTGTTTTTTATAAATGCCTATTACAGCCACTTTCTACATGTTAGCACTGAGGTACGACATCAGATTATTGCAAAACTCTATTAGGCAATATCAAATTATATATTAAGGAAATTTTAATGACAGATAATTCAAAAACTGCTCCCATCATCGCTGCAAAATCCCCAATTAAAGTTGAGTTAGAAGCAGGCAAAGATTATTATTGGTGCAAATGTGGCAAATCCGCCAATCAACCTTTTTGTGATGGTTCTCATGCTGGCACTGGCATTACACCATTGAAATTTACCGCAGAGAAAACTGAAAGCGCTGCACTTTGCCAATGTAAAGCCAGTGCAAATGCACCATTTTGTGATGGCTCTCATGCAAAATTAGGGGATTTAAATATCGGTGATGACGCGCCACGACCTACAAACAAATCAGGCGCTCCAGCAGCCACCCCAACACCAGAAGAGCCAACAGTTGCCCGCATTCATGAATTGGCACGTGATGGCTTATCAAAACTCGGCCATCATGGCGAAATGGGATCAATGGGCGTTCCGCGCAAGGATTTACCTCATTGGGATGACATCCAAATATTGCCTGCTCAAATGGCGCGAAAACCATTGCTAGACGATCACAGTGTATCAACATCTGTCACAATTGGCCCACGCGCTGCAAAGCCACTTCAGCTTGATATTCCATTGTTTGTATCAGATATGAGCTTTGGCGCTTTATCAGAAGAGGCTAAAACAGCGCTTGCCCGTGGTGCAGAGCTTGCAGGCACAGGCATATGCTCAGGCGAAGGTGGCATGCTAGCAGAAGAACAAGCCGAAAATACACGTTATTTCTATGAACTGGCATCTGCTAAATTCGGCTGGGACATCTCATTGGTTGAACGCGTACAGGCCTTTCATTTCAAAGGCGGACAAGGGGCAAAAACAGGCACGGGCGGACATCTTCCAGGCAATAAAGTTTTGGGCAAAATTGCAGAAGTACGCGGCCTAGAACCAGGGCAGAGTGCAATTTCACCTTCAACCTTTAGCGACCTCAAAACAGCAGCTGATTTCAAAAAACTTGCAGATGAGGTACGCGAGCGCTCTGGCGGAATTCCAATCGGCTTCAAATTATCAGCAAATCACATTGAAGATGACATTGATTTTGCTTTAGATGCTAGCGCTGATTATATCATTTTAGATGGCCGTGGAGGTGGAACAGGTGCAGCACCACTAATTTTTAGAGATCATATCTCCGTACCAACCATTCCCGCCCTTGCCCGCGCTAGAAAGCATTTGGATAACAAAGCAGGCAGAGATGTCACTTTGGTTATCACAGGCGGATTGCGCGTAGCCGAGGATTTTGTCAAGGCCATGGCTATGGGCGCAGATGCCATTGCGCTCTCCAACTCTGCCATGCAAGCCGTTGGCTGTATTGCTGCACGGATGTGCAATTCTAATAATTGCCCAGTTGGCATCGCAACACAAAAACCTGAATTACGTGCACGTCTGGATGTTCAAATTGGCGCAGAAAAACTCGCTCGTTATTTCAATGCCAGTGTTGAATTGATGCAGGTTCTAACCCGTGCTTGTGGTCATGATGATATATCAAAATTATCAGCAAATGACATCACCACTTGGAAGCGTGAGATGGCAGATTTAAGCGGTGTTAAATTTGCTGGACTTACTGGCTAATTTTTATCCTCTGGCAAGACAGGAAGGGGTAGAATATCTATCCCTTCTTCAACCAGTTCTTTAATATCATCGAGCTTTGCTTCACCATGAATACCGCGCTTTTCAGTTTCACCATAATGAATTTTACGAGCTTCCTCTGTGAATTTTTCCCCTACAT
>CAKMZG010000028.1:12942-15188 GCA_929200335.1 uncultured Alphaproteobacteria bacterium
GGCGTAGGTGCTGGAACTGCTGGAGGCACAGCCGCTGAAACTGTTGATTGTGGCGCTGGTATTGATGTAGGGGCAGCACTTGCGGCAGTTGGCGTATCTATAATAATAGGCGCGGCATCATAATCACGCTTCACATTCACTGATGGAGCCATTAAAGCTTTATCCACATGGGGGCTATCACACATGGGACAAGAAACTAAGTCGCGCTTTTTTTGTTGATCAAAATCATCATTAGATGAAAACCAACCTTCAAAATCATGCCCCTTATCACAGAGCAATGTAAATTTTATCATTTATATTACTCCATTCAATCAGTAATTTTAAATTGCTGGTCATTCTTTAGATTAGGTATTTTTCCGCGTGCTGCATCCACCGCACTCAATTCAATCTCAGCGTACAAAATATCTGGCTCATCATGATCAAGTTCGGCAATCACCTGCCCCCATGGGCTAACCACAATTGAGTGTCCATAGGTTTCGCGGCCATCAGCATGCTTACCACCTTGTTCGGCAGAAATCATAAAGGCACCATTTTCAATAGCACGGGCGCGTTGTAAAATATGCCAATGAGCCTCGCCCGTTTGTTTAGTAAAAGCGGCTGGCGCTGTTAAAATTTGCGCCCCCGCTTGCGATTGTGCTTTAAACAATTCAGGAAAACGAACATCATAGCAAATGCCCATGCCCAATTTAATCCCATCAATATTAGCAATTCGGGCTTGATCACCTGCTTGATAGGTTGCCGATTCTCGCCAACTCTCGCCATTGTCTAAATCCACATCAAACATATGCAATTTATCATAATGACATTGCTTTGTACCATCAGGATTAATCACAAAACCACGGTTTGCAACCTTCCCATCTGCCAGCAAAATCGGCGTTGAGCCAATATGGATATAAACATCATACTGTTGAGCAAGCTTTTTTGCAGCCGCTACAATAGGATCCTCAGCTTCACTAAAAATATTAGCCATTAATGCGGCGCGACTACTTTCAACCAGCCCTGTCATTTCTGGACTTTGAATATAGCGTGCGCCATTTTGTGTAGCTTGCACGACCATTCTTGAAAACACATCTACATTTTCAGATACATCCGTAGTTGAGCGCATCTGCATACATGCTATTTTTAAGTTTTCGGTCATCTTAGCCTGCTATAATTTTAGTAATTGATCCAATTTACCAGAGCGTTCCAAAGCAAATAAATCATCACACCCACCCACGTGGATGTCACCAATGAATATTTGTGGAAAAGTACTTCCACCTTCAGATTTTTTGATCATCTCTTGGCGTAATGATTGATCAAAAGTTGCATCATGTTCTTTAAATTTTACGCCTTTTTGTTTTAGTAATTTTTTTGCTCGAGCGCAAAATCCGCAAAGCTGGCGAGTGTAAATGGTGACATTAGACATCGTTTTTCTCTTTACTTTTATTATTAACTGAATGCCATATGGGTATTATATAACCCTAATTCAAGTCCACCAGCAACGAGATAAATTGCACAATTTATCAGCTTTTTTTGCGCAGGCGAACAACCACATCCACCTTGGCAATTTCCATGCCTTCTGGTGGTTCTGGTAAATCTTGTACGGATAAAGAATTAGCAGGAATATCAATCACCTTATTCTCATCCTCAACAAAAAAATGATGATGGTGAGATGTATTTGTATCGTAATAAGTTTTGGCACTATCAATTGAGACCTCACGCAACAACCCCACAGAATGAAATTGATGCAACGCATTATAAATGGTGGCTAGAGAGATTGAAAAACCTGATTTGGTTGCTTCTTCATGCAAATGCTCAGCAGAAATATGGCGATCTCCCTTAGAAAACAACAAATGAGCAAGCGATACACGTTGCTTAGTTGGGCGCAGACCCGCACTCCGAAGCATATTGCAAAGCTCCACATTGCCGCATTCGCAATGTTGCTCATTATCAATTTTATCTTCAATCTTATCTTGCTGCATTCGAATACCAGTTAAATTATTGTCATTATATATAGAACACACCAGATATAAGCTTTTTTACCTTCTAAAGCAAGAGAGGCAGAATTCTTGCCATATTGAATTTTAAAGTTTATCAATTTAGATATAACTTATATCATAATAAAATGAACTTTAGAAAAAAACAAAACGTCAGTACCAATTATGAACAGACTTAAACCTATTGGAGAAAACGCGCTTGAGGCTGAGAACCTCTCTCAATTGATTGATGATCGCTCCCGCGATATTTTCAAAACCATTGTAGAGAGT
>CAKMZG010000028.1:15198-18224 GCA_929200335.1 uncultured Alphaproteobacteria bacterium
TAGAGAGTTACCTACATTCAGGCGATCCGCTTGGCTCTCGGGTTTTAGCTAAACAAAGCGGCTTGAGCCTTTCGCCGGCCACAATTCGCAATGTTATGTCTGATTTAGAGCAATTGGGCTTAATCTATGCACCTCACACCAGCGCTGGGCGCCTACCTACTGAATTGGGCTTGCGTTATTTTGTCGATGGGGTGATGGAATTTGGTGATCTGAATAAAGAAGAACGCTCTTCCATTGAGGCAAAAGTAAAAGAATCAGGTGAGGGACAAACCCTTGATGGCCTTTTAACCCAAGCCAGCTCTCTTCTTTCAGGCCTTACCAAAAGCGCTGGCCTTGTGATTACTGGCACTCAAGACATCCGTTTAAAACATATTGAATTTGTACGCTTAGAACCTACCAAAGCGCTGGTGGTGATTGTCGGAGAAAATGGCAAAGTAGAAAACCGGGTTATTGATATGCCGCCTGGCATTACAGCCTCCACCCTTACTGAGGCATCCAATTATCTAAATGCCCATATCGCAGGACGCACATTATCTGAGGCAAAAGAGACCTTAAAAAAACTCCATGAAGAAGCCAAGCGTGAATTGGATCAATTGGCTCAAGGCATGGTGGATAAAGGGCTGGCTTCCTGGGCTGGTTCATCTGAAGATAGCCCAGCGCGGCTGATTGTACGGGGACGCGCTAATTTGCTAGAAGATCTCTCCGCAGTTGAAGATTTGGAACGGGTAAAACTGCTGTTCAGCGAATTAGAAAGTAAAGAAGGCGTGATGCGCCTGCTTGATTTAGCTGAAACAGGTGAAGGTGTGCGAATTTTTATCGGCTCTGAGAATAAACTCTTTTCTCTATCTGGCTCATCTATTGTTGTAGCCCCCTATCATGATAGTGAGCAACGCATCATTGGTGCTGTTGGGGTTATTGGCCCCACACGCCTTGATTATGCTCGCATTGTACCCATGGTAGATTTTACAGCCCAAGTGGTTAGTAAAATGCTGAAATAAGACATTTGGATTAGGCAAAGCCAATTCTATAAAAAACTGCATTAATTTTAACGCATACCCCTTGATTTTTGCTCTATAAAGTCTGATATGCGTCTCAAGAAAAGATCACAATGCCCATATGCGCAAAATCACAATGCGCATTTGTGCTGAAACAAAATCCTAAAGCGCTTTCATGCGCCCCAAAGCAATAAAGGTGAAAACATGTCCCATTCAGGAGAAGACGAGCTTTTTGATAGTGTTGAAGCTGAAGAAGCGCGCTTAGAGGCAGAAGCACAAGCCGACGAAGATGCCCTTCTTGATGAAGAAGCCAATGCACCTGAGGAAAGAAATCAAAGTCCTGTTGAGCGTTTACAAGGTATTATCGAAAAGCTTAACGAAGAAAATAAAGAGCTTAATGAGAGAATGTTGCGCGTTGCAGCCGATATGGAAAATCTACGCGCCCGCACAGAACGCGAGATAAAAGATGCCCGCACATATGGCGTGACTAATTTTGCCCGTGATATCCTATCTGTTGGCGATAATTTGCGCCGCGCTATTGAGGCCGTGCCTGATGAAGCTAAGGAAAGCACTGGTACTGGCCTTAATGCACTTATCGAAGGTGTTGAAATGACAGAGCGCGAACTTCATAATACTTTAGAAAAAAATGGCGTTGTTAAATTAAATCCTAAGGGCGAAAAATTCGACCCTAATTTCCACCAAGCCATGTTTGAAGCACAAAATCCAGAAGTGCCTAACAACTCTGTTATGGAAGTAATGCAAGAAGGTTATTCAATTGGTGGCCGTGTATTGCGCCCTGCATTGGTTGGTGTTGCTAAGGGCGGCCCTAAATTTGAAGAGGTTGCAGCAGAGCAAGCCACAGAAGAAACCAATGAGGCCGAAGGTTCCGATAGCTAGCACGCGCAGCTTTAGGTGAATTCACCTAATCGAGAACTATTCGCGCAGATTAAGAAATCCAGAGCGGCGTTTTGAATTCATATAAACGCATCAAGCTCTAAGGTATTTGCAGAACAAATATTCATGATATAGAAAGGGTTTGAAGGTTATCTTCAAACCCTTCTTTTTTATAACCCTTTATATTGGGTAAATTGGTTAAATGGGCGCATGAAAAAACGAATTTATAATTTAAGGATGGCTGAGCTTATAAATGGCCAAGACATGCGCCAAAAGCTAAGCAATTTAGTAGGCGACGGAGATGGTAATAAACCTCAAATCCGCAAAGAAGTCTTAGCTTTTTTAAAAGAAAATTATAAATCTGCACGTAAAAAATGCGAAGGTTGGTTGTTTGAAGATGGCGATGGCAACCTGTGCTCACGACGACTATCAGGTTATCAAGATGAATTGATCGCTCTGATTTATGATTTTGCTGTCACCCATGTATTTCAAATTAACAATCCTTCATCAGCTGAACATATGGCCGTCACTGCCGTTGGCGGTTATGGCCGTGGCACTTTAGCGCCGGGCTCTGACATCGATTTACTTTTTATTCTACCCTATAAGCAGACCCCTTGGGGGGAAAGTGTTGTTGAATATATCCTCTACATGCTTTGGGATATGGGCTTTAAAGTTGGGCAAGCCACCCGCACCATTGACGAATGCTTACGCCTAGCGCGTGAGGATTTCACCATATGCACATCCGTTTTAGAAGTTCGCTTTATCTGGGGTGAGAAAGAGCTCCACGATGTCTTAATCGAGCGCTTTATTAATGAAGTCATGAAAGGCACCGCCCAAGAATTCATTGCTGCCAAAATGCAGGAACGCGATGAACGTCATGAAAAAACTGGTCGCTCACGCTATTTGGTAGAACCCAACATTAAAGATGGCAAGGGTGGCTTGCGTGATTTACATACGCTTTTCTGGATTGCTAAATATTATTACCGCGTTGCCACTAGGCGCGAATTAATCAAGCTGGGCGTTTTTACCCGCGCAGAATATAATCGCTTTAGAAAAGCACAAAATTTTCTTTGGACAGTACGCTGCCACATGCATTTTTTGACAGGGCGTGCAGAAGATCGCCTAAGCTTTGAATTG
>CAKMZG010000029.1:0-4111 GCA_929200335.1 uncultured Alphaproteobacteria bacterium
TTAATTCTTGGTTTTATGGCAGCGAATAAAGAAACAGGCGTTACCCTTTTAGGCTTTGCACCCCTGTTTGATCTTGATCCAAATAGTAATCAAGGTGATCGCATCAGTGCACCTTTTTCTGCTCTTTGGTATTTGGTATTTTTGTTACCAATGTTTTTATTTACCCCTGATCGTGGTGCAAGACGTCCATTGGGTGTGGCCGTAAAAATTGGTTTGGTTGAAATTAAAGAGACAGCCAAAATTGTTTTGAAAAAAACGGGTCTACGTAATTTCTATTTAGCACGTATGATTTATCAAGATGGTGTGAATGGAATGTTGCTTTTAGGTGGAACCTTTGCAGCTGGATTATTTAAATGGGAAATTACTGAAATTGGTATTTATGGCATTATTTTAAATATTGCCGCTATTTTTAGTTGCGCTGTTGCTGGGTTTTTGGATGAAAAGATTGGTTCAAAAAGAATCATAATCATAAGTTTAATTTTATTAATAACTGCTAATATTGGCATAGCATCAACCACAGTGAGCTCAACCCTATTTGGTATGGAATTATCCATGGAAGATGGTGGTGGATTATTTGCAACCATGGCAGAAAAAGCCTATATCATTTACGGTCTTCTGGTTGGCCTTGCTTTTGGCCCCATCCAAGCCTCATCACGGTCTTATCTGGCGCGTTCTATACCACCAGAAGATGCCGGGCGCTATTTTGGGCTCTTTGCTCTTGTGGGGCGTGCTACGTCTTTTATGGCACCTTTGATGGTGGCAACAATTACAACAGTGTTTTACAGTGCGCGAGTTGGCATGGCATCATTAATTTTATTCTTTGTCGTGGGCCTGTTGATTTTAATCTTCACACCCTATCCTGCAAATGATGATAAGGTAGAGAAAATCTGAGCATTGTAAAATTTTTGAATTTTCGATATAAGGGAGATATTATTGGATGAATAATATGGTGGGGTACGATGCCTAGTCTCATGCGATTTATGGTTTACTGTTTGATTTTGGTTGGTATGGTCTATGGCATTATTGCTTTGATTGCCTTTAGCTATGAGCCCCAAAGCCGCATCATGACCTCCAAAGTTTCTTTAGAAAGACTTAATCAATAGATTCTATATTTGTGCCAGATGAAGAGGTTTGGCTATGAATGATTTACGATTAATTGAGAGTTTTTTAGAGATGCTCAGCGCTGAGCGTGGCGCAGCAAAAAATACGCTTACTTCATATCAAACAGATTTGGAAGAATTTTTCCCCTATCTTAGAAAGAATAATGTCAATTCTCTGACTGTAGATAAACCCATAATTCAGGGTTTTTTAACACAATTAGCGAATAGTGGCGTTGCGAATTCAACTCAAGCGCGTAAGCTTTCTTGTCTGCGCCAATATTTTCGATTTCTATTCAATGAAAATATTCGTGGGGATGACCCTACAAGCACGCTTCAAAGCCCAAAGAAACAACGTTCTCTGCCGAAAATTATGAGTGTGCGTGATGTCGATCACTTGCTTTATGTGGCGCAGCAGGACTGTCAGGCAAAATCACTAAGTGATGCCAAGCGATTGCGCGCGCATCGCACCTATACGCTGTTAGAATTGCTCTATGCTTCAGGTATGCGCGTATCTGAGCTTGTCAGCCTGCCCCATATGGCAGCACGGCGTGATGCAAAATTTTTATCTATTGTTGGTAAAGGTAATCGTGAGCGCTTGGTGCCAATTTCACAAACCGCTCGTGATGCCATGGAAGAATATTTGGAGCAACGCGATCATTATAAAAATTACCGAGATGATCCATGGTTATTTCCTGCCAGCAGTGCGCAGGGGCATTTAACCCGCCAAGCTTTTGCCAGAGATTTAAAAGCGCTTGGGGTAAAGGCCGGTTTAAATGCTGATAAATTATCACCCCATGTATTACGCCATGCTTTTGCCAGCCATTTACTGCAAAATGGCGCAGATTTACGTGCCGTACAGCAATTGCTGGGTCATACAGATATTTCAACCACCCAAATCTATACCCATGTGCAAGAAGAGCGCTTACGTGAGCTGGTTACTAACCATCATCCCCTTGCAAATATATAACAACATTTAAAATTGCTATTTCCAGCTATTTTCATCAAACATTTTGCGTAATGAAATTTTGTAATTTGGATATTGATACGCCATGCCCAATATATCTTTAGATTTTTGGTTGGAAACCCGTTTATTCTCACCATAAAACGAGCGCGCCATGGGAGTTAATTCAGCCGTTTCAAAATCTTGCATTTCTGGTGGGTCTATGCCGTAAATTTCACATGCTAGCGTCACCACATCTTGAGGCGGTGCTGGCTCACTATCGGTAATGTTAAAAATACCATGGGCTTTTTGCTCAATTATCTTAGCAATAGCTGCCGCAATATCTTCAACATGAATTCGATTGAAAACTTGTCCAACTTTGTTCAATCGACGGGCTTTACCTTTTTCAATATTCATAAAAGTATTGCGCCCTTTTCCATAGATTCCAGAGAGACGTAAAATGCTCAAAGGTTTATCAATTTCAGCGGCTAATTTTTGCCACTGACTTTCTGCTTTTAATCGTGCAATAGAGCGCCTTGAAACAGGCTCGCATTCTGTCGTTTCATCTACCCATTCACCATCATGATTGCCATAAACACCAACGGTGGAAAGATATATAATTTGTTGTAAATTAGGCATATCATTTTGAAGTAAATTTTTTATATTTTTTAACACAGGATCATGATCATTTTCGACATTTTTATCTTTTACATCTGGGGCAATTGAAATGAGTAAATGCGTTGTATTTTTCAACGCATCTTTTATCTCATTTGTTGGATTAATTCCATCAAAAATAAGCGGATTTATACCAATTTTTTCAATATGTTGAAAACTTTCATACTTTCGCGTTGTACCAAATATTTTTTCAAATTTATCAGTATTTTTTTTAGCAAAATTTTGTGCTGTAAATCCTGCACCAAAAATAAAAAGTTGCATTTCTATTGCTCCATTATTTTTTGCCATTCTTCAATGACAGTTTGATCTTCTTCTTGTGAAATTTTTTCACCAAAAATATGTTTTAATTTTTCTAAATTAATTTGCCCATATGCCCAAATGGCAGCGCCCCTAACAGTAGGCGATGGGTCATTTAATAGCGGTGAAATTCTATCGCAAAATTTTCCATCCCCACTATTGCCTATTGCAATTAAAACATTACGAATAAAACGATCACGGCCAATGCGTTTTACGGGTGAGCCAGAAAAATATTTTCGAAAGCTACCGTCATCTAATGTACTTAAGAAATCAAGATCAGGTTTTTTTAGATCATTGCGTGCTGTGAGCTTTATTTCGCGTGTCTTTTGAGCAAATTTATTCCATGGACAAGCCGCAAGGCAATCATCACAACCATAAATGCGATTGCCCATCATTGGACGCAGCTCATGGGGGATAGGTTCTTTATGTTCAATGGTAAGATAGGAGATGCAACGATTGGCATCGATTTGATAGGGCGCTGGAAAGGCATTTGTCGGGCAATGCTCAAGACATGATGTACAAGAGCCACAGTGATCAGCCGTAGGCTCATCCTCATGTAGAGTGAGATTGGTGAATATAGAGCCTAAAAACAACCAAGAACCAAATTCAGGGCTTACTAAATTGGTGTGTTTGCCCTGCCAACCTAAACCAGCGCGCATGGCAAGGGGCTTTTCCATCACAGGCGCAGTATCCACAAAGACCTTTACCTCAATGTCCCCAATTGCAGGATTATCGATTGCCATTTTTCGCCCACGAGCTGCCAATTTGCTTGCTAGGGTTTTTAACTTACCTTTGATGAGGTCGTGATAGTCGCGGTTTTGAGCATAAACGGATATGGCACCCTTATCGGGGCAATTTTGCACTTCACGAGGGTCATGCTCGGGGCCATAATTCATGCCCAACATGATGATGGAATTTGCCCCATTCCATAGAGTTTTGGGGTCGCTACGCCGTTCAAATGTTTCGACCATCCACTCCATAGTGGCGTGATGGCCTTTTTCAATATAGAGCTTTAAATTATTAGCCACCTGCTGGTTTTTCTCAGCGTTGGTAATTTTGCAAAGGTCAAAGCCAAGGGCTTTGGCTTCTTCTTTAATGG
>CAKMZG010000029.1:4121-17676 GCA_929200335.1 uncultured Alphaproteobacteria bacterium
AATTTGTGTTTGTTTCGTATTTAGGGTCAAAAATCTAGATCTACATAATGGGACACAGGGGGTAATCCGCGTATCTTATCATTTAATAGGGGTCTAAAGGAAGGGCGAGATTTCAAACAGGCATACCATTCTTTCAAAGCGTCATTTTCCGACCATGGCACTTCGCCAAGATAATCTAATACGGATATGGCTGCACCTACAGATAAATCTGCGTAGGATAGTCTATCGCCGCCCAACCAATCACGGGTTGTAGCTAACCAGCCAAGATATTTAATATGATATTTAATATTGGCACGTGCTGCGCGAATTGCCGTTGAATCTGGCGCACCCCCGCCTTGGTCTCTAGGGATTTGGCTTTTGATAACCCGCTCATGCACCATATAGCGGGTGACTTCATTTTCTAATTTTACCAATACCCAATTCATGATGCGGCGCACTTCTGCACGTTTTGCGGGTGATTCTGGGAATAAGCGACGTTCACGCTTTAATGCGCCACGGGTTTCGTCCAGATATTCAGCAATGACCATTGCTCCACAAATGGGAGCTGTGCCTTGGGCGCCCTGATTTTCTTCAATCAACACGGGTAGTGTATTAGCGGGATTGAGTTTCAAAAATTCAGAACGGCGCAGCCATGTCAACTCTTCGATAAATTCTACACTTTCTTCATACTCTGATAAAATCAGGCGAATGAAGCGCGAATCAACAGACATGGTATGGTGATAAAGTTTTAGCATTGTAAGATCCGAAACGATAAGAAGAGCAGCTTAATCAAGCTTGATACGCTCTATTATGCGTGATTAGGGTTAGCAAAATCTTACCAGAATGGATTTTCTTTTAATTATCGGCTAAGAAATCATGATTCAAATTATAGGGATGCATTTCTAATGTTCATTGAACAAATTATTGTCCTTGCCATTGTGCAGGGTATAACTGAATTTCTGCCGATTTCTTCGTCAGGCCATTTGGCTTTAGTGCCTGCTTTAACAGGCTGGCCAGATCAAGGAGTGGTGACAGATATCATGGTACATGTTGGCTCGTTATTCGCAGTTTTGGTATATTTTTGGCGAGATGTGATAAAGCTGATTATTGGGTTTTTTGAGCTTATCCGCTTTAAAATGACTTTAAATGCTAAAATGGCGCTTTATATCATTTTAGCAACGATTCCTGCGGTAGTTATTGGGCTGGTTTTGAAAAAATCGGGCTTAATTGACCAAATTCGCACAGTCGAAGTGATTGCATGGAATGCGATTATCTATGGCATTTTGCTTTATGTGGCAGATTTTATTGGTAAGCGAACCAAAGTGATGGAAGATATGAAACTGCCATCAGCCATAATCATTGGTTGTGCGCAAGCCTTGGCGTTAATCCCAGGCACTAGCCGTTCAGGCATGACCATGACGGCAGCTCGCTTTTTAGGCTTTGAGCGTGCAGAAGCTGCAAGATTTTCGTTTCTGTTAGGCATTCCTGCCATAGCAGGTGCGGGCATTTTAACGGCTTTAGAGGCTTGGCAAACCGGCGCAAGTATTCCATCGGGCGCGTTTTTAGCAGCTTTTTTGACGTTTTTCTCTGCCATTGCTGCGATTGCTTTTTTAATGGCTTTGGTTAAACGTATGAGCTTCTTACCCTTTGTGATTTACCGCGTTTTATTGGGATTATTGCTCTTTGCAATGTTGTATCAGTGGATACCGGGGTTGCCTTCAATTAGCTAGTTAAAGCTGATGCTTCCTCTTGCTTTTTTAGCAGAATAGAGGCACGACTAAAACTGAACAATTCCTTGTCCTATATGTAAGAAAGATAAAACAATGGGCGAAATAACAAAACAACAGATTTTAGATGCTTTAAAAAAGGTCAAAGGGCCTGATGTAGAAGGCGATTTAGTTTCTCTGGGGCTTGTATCAGATGTATTTATCACAGATGGCAAAGTGATGTTTTCCATTACAGTGCCTGCCAATCGTGCTGAAGAGCTGGAGCCGCTTCGTCAAGCTGCGCAAAAAATGGTTGAGAGTATTGATGGCGTTGAAAAGGCTATGGTTGCTTTAACTGCTGAGCGAAAAGCTGGTGATGCGCCAACTCACGCAACGGCGCGCCCTGCACCTAGGCCTGCACAAATGGGTGATGTGCCGCCTCCTATGGCTGCCCAAGCTGGTGGAGCCGCTGGAGCTGGTGCACAACAATCGCAAAAACCAGATGTTGAAGGCATTACCTCTATTATCGCAGTTGCATCAGGCAAGGGCGGTGTTGGTAAATCTACCACATCGGTAAACCTTGCTCTTGGGCTTCAAGCACTTGGTATGCGCGTTGGTATTTTGGATGCTGATATTTATGGCCCATCTATGCCACGCCTTTTAGGTATTACTGATAAACCAGAAGCTAAGGGACGGGTTTTAACGCCGCTTGAAGGTTTTGGCTTAAAAGTCATGTCTATGGGCTTTTTGGTAGAAGAAGAAACCCCGATGATTTGGCGTGGTCCAATGGTAATCTCAGCCCTTACGCAAATGCTGCGCGAAGTAGATTGGGCGCCGCTTGATGTTTTGGTGGTTGATATGCCACCTGGCACGGGTGATGCACAATTAACTATGGCACAACAGGTGCCGCTTGCAGGTGCAGTGATTGTGTCAACACCGCAAGATTTAGCCTTAATTGATGCGCGCAAAGGCTTGAACATGTTCCGCAAAGTAGATGTACCAATTCTTGGTATTATTGAAAATATGAGTACCTTTATTTGTCCTAAATGTGGCGAGCGCTCTGATATCTTTGGTCATGGTGGCGCACAAGAAGAGGCCGAGCGTTTAGGTATTCCATTTTTGGGCGCTATTCCGCTTCATATGGATATTCGTAAAAATGCTGATGGTGGTACGCCAATTGTTGCTAGCCATAGCGATAGCGAACATGCTGAAATCTATAAGGCCATTGCAGCTCAGGTTGCTTTGCGCATAGAACAAGAAAAAGAATTGGCAGGAGAAACAGCGCCTAAAATTGTTATCGAATAAATATTTAGGTCTGAATTAAAGATATGGCAAAAGTATTTGGTATTGTGGGTTGGAAAAACTCAGGCAAAACGACAATGGTGGTAGAGCTGGTTAAGGCTTTTCGCGCGGAGGGCTATCGTGTTTCAACGGTTAAACATGCTCACCATGTGTTCGATGTGGATCACAAGGGCACTGATAGCTATAAGCACCGTGAGGCAGGCGCTGCGGAAGTGGTTTTAGTCTCTCGTAACCGCTGGGTATTATTGCATGAGTTGCGTGATGAGGAAGAGCCAACTCTTGCTGATATGATGGAAAAGTTAGAGCCTAGTGATTTAGTTTTGGTTGAAGGCTTTAAGAGCGATGATCATCCAAAGTTGGAGGTTCTGCGTAAAGAAACTTTAAGAGATCATCCCATTTGGGAAGTTGATGATACCATCAAGGCAGTGGTAAGCGATGATGTTGCAGCGGATGAAAATTGCAATTTACCTGTATTTTCACCCAGTGATGTAACTAGCATTGTTAAATTCATTAAGGATTATGTGCAATTATAAGCCTATGATGTTTGATTAGTCATATGATATTGGTTGTGTGGAGTTGGGTTTGAGTAATTTTAAAATGAATATAGAGCCAGAGTTGGTAAAAAGCGCGCTTTCTGCTTTAAATGGCCGCTCTCTTGTTCTTGTTGGCATGATGGGTGTTGGTAAATCCAGCATCGGAAAGCGTGTTGCGGCAACCTTGGAGTTGCCATTCTTTGATTCAGATAATGAGATTGAAGCAGCCGCTAATATGCCGATTACGGATATTTTTGAAACCTATGGCGAGGATCATTTTCGTTCAGGCGAGCAGCGGGTTATTGAACGCTTAATTGAGCCGCCACAGAAGGTTTTGGCAACTGGTGGTGGCGCTTTTATTAATGATGAAACCCGTCAATTAATTAAGGAAAAATCTTGCTCCATCTGGCTGACGGCGGAATTTGATCTGCTAATGAAGCGGGTTCGCAAGCGTGCCACAAGACCCTTGTTAAAAAAGCCAAACCCTGAGCAAATCATGCGCGATTTATTAGAGGTACGCAGCCCCATTTATGCTCAAGCTAATTTACAGGTGGAAAGCCGCAATGTCCCCCATGAGGTGGTTGTGTGTGAGGTGATAGATGGCATTATTGCGCACTTTGAGAAAACAAAATAAGCAATGAGAAATCAAATGGCAGATGTAGAAAAAGTACGGGTAGATTTAAACGATCGCAGTTATGATATTCATATTGGCTCAGATTTAATCACTAATGCAGGGCAATTGATTCATGAAGCGGTGGGCGATGTCAAAGCCATTGTAATTTCTGATGAAAATGTGTTTCCACTTTATGGCGAGGCGCTGAAAAAATCTTTAGATGGTGCAGGTATAGATAGCATCTCTGTCGTTGTGCCAGCAGGTGAGCCGAGCAAAAGCTTTGATCAATTGATGCATTGCGTAGATGCAGTTTTAGCAGCAAAATTAGAGCGCGGTGATATCGTTATTGCTTTGGGCGGTGGTGTAATTGGTGATCTGGCGGGTTTTGTGGCTGGCATCGTGCGTCGTGGCATGGGGTTGGTACAAATCCCAACCTCTCTGCTTGCTCAGGTAGATTCTTCCGTAGGTGGCAAAACAGGGATAAATTCCCCCCATGGCAAAAATCTTATTGGCGTGTTCCATCAACCCAAACTGGTTATAGCTGATACGGATGTTTTGAAGACTTTATCTAAGCGTGAATTTACCGCAGGCTATGCAGAGGTCACTAAATATGGTTTGATTGATAAGCCCGATTTTTTCCATTGGCTTTGTGATAACTGGCAGGATGTTTTTGGATTTGGCGATGGGCTTACAACAGCCATTGCCCAGAGTTGTCGCGCCAAAGCTGATGTGGTGAAAAAGGATGAATTTGAGGGCAGTGTTCGTGCGCTTTTAAATCTTGGCCATACTTTTGGCCATGCCTTAGAGGCGGCTGTTAAATATGACAGCAGTAGACTTGTTCATGGCGAAGGTGTTGCCATTGGTATGGTGCAAGCCCATCAATTTTCCAATCGGATGAATTTATGCGATAGTGATAGTGTAAACAAAGTTATTGAGCATTTAAATGAAGTTGGGTTACCAACTCGGGTTGATCAAATTCCAGGCGATATGCTGCCAGCAGAAAAACTATTGAAAACCATGTTTCAAGATAAAAAAGTTTCTAAAGGTGCCTTAACTTTTATTTTAACACGAGGACTAGGCGAGAGCTTTATTGCAAAGGATGTTGTTGCAGGCGAAGTTTTGTCATTCTTGAAAGAAAATATTAAAGGATAAAATTTTAAATGAGTTTAGCGCTTTTATTACTCATACTTTTAATCATTCTCTTGATTGGTTGTTCGGCCTTTTTTTCAGGGTCTGAGACGGCTTTAACCGCAGCATCACGCGCGCGGATGCATACGATTTCAAAAAACTCTGAAAAGAATACTGAAAAAAACAAACAGGCAACTAGAGCAGATTTAGTCACTGAGCTTTTAGCGCGCCGTGATAGATTGATCGGTGCGTTGTTACTGGGCAATAATATGGTCAATATTTTGGCCTCAGCACTTGCAACATCTGTATTTATAACACTTTTTGGTGAGAGTGGTGTTTTAATTGCTACATTGGTTATGACCATTGTAGTGGTGATTTTTGCAGAAGTTCTACCCAAATCATGGGCAATATCTAATCCTGATAATTTTGCCTTATCAGTGGCACCAATCATTAATGTTATTGTTAAAATTTTTGGCCCTTTGGTAAGTGTGATTAATGCCATTGTGCGCTGGGTTTTAGCGCGCTTTGGCTTGAAACTAGATGAAGATGGCTCAATGCTATCTGCCCATGATGAATTGCGCGGTACTGTGGAAGTTTTGCACCGCGATGGTTCATTCGTTAAAGATGATCGCGATCGCTTAGGCGGCGTATTAGATTTGCATGAGTTGGAAATTTCAGATGTAATGGTTCACAGAACGAATATGGAAACCATTAATCTGGAGGATAAACCAGAAGATATCATCAATCAGGTATTAAAAAGCCCTTATTCACGATTAGCCATATGGAAAGATAATTTTGACAATATCTTGGGTGTTATTCACGTTAAAGACTTATTACGTGCTATGGCGACCAAAGATAATGACCCTGCTAAGGTTGATATATTAAAAATTGCAGCAAAACCGTGGTATGTGCCGGAAACCACATCTTTAAAAGATCAGTTGAATGCTTTCTTGCGTAAAAAAGCTCATTTTGCTTTGGTTGTCGATGAATATGGCGAAGTTGAGGGCATGGTAACCCTTGAAGATATCTTGGAAGAAATCGTGGGTGAAATTGCCGATGAACATGATGAGGAACTGCAAGGGGTGAGCTTGGAGCCGGATGGTTCTGTTGTGGTGGAAGGTTCTACCTCTATTCGTGATCTCAACCGCGCATTGGATTGGGAGCTGCCCGATGAAGAGGCTACAACCATTGCGGGTCTTGTTATCCATGAAACTCAGATGATTCCCGATGAAAAACAAGCCTTTACGTTTTATGGCAAACGCTTTGTAGTTTTAAAGCGTGAGCGCAATCGCATCACACAACTTCGGGTACGTGCATTAAAGGGAGCAAGTTAAAATCTTGATATAAGATGGTAAAAAAACCAATAGATGAAAATAAAGAAGAAGCCGAGCGTATTTTAAGACAAGTGGATCGTGAATCTGCTGGCGTCGTAGATAGTCATATGTCTACTAGCGTTGAAAAAATGAAAAAACATTTTTCAGGTGCTGATAATCCAGAGGATGACCATGTAGAGATTTGGGGCAAGCGCATAGGGCGTTTTTTATCAGTAATTTTTGCAATCTATTTGGTCTATACGCTTTATAATTTTTTCATGAGATAGGCGCATCATGCAAAGCCAACAGTTACCAAGCATTCTAGCTATTTCAAGTCATGTTATTCGTGGCTCTGTGGGATTGCGCGCTGCTGCCTTTGCTATGGAAACTTTAGGACATGATGTATGGTCAATTCCAACGGTTATTTTACCTTGGCATCCAGGGCAGGGAAAATCTACGCGCTCTGTTGAAGGTGAGGCTACTTTTGCATCAATGATTGATGATATGATCGCCTCTCATTATCTTGATGAGATTGACGGCATTCTAACGGGCTATATGGGCGCTGCTTATCAAGTGCAGCATGTGCAACGTTTGATAGAGGCGATTAAATTGAAACGCCCTGATGTAAAATATTTGTGTGACCCTGTTATTGGTGATGACGCATCGCTTTATGTGGATGAGGCAATCGCCCAAAACATAAAAAATCAATTTCTGCCCCTCGCTGATGTCATTACCCCAAATCGTTTTGAATTGGCATGGTTAAGTGGGGAATCAAATATGGGTGCCTTTCAAGATAATCAAGAGATAATTGAGGCTGCAAGAGGTTTGTCTTCGACTAAAGTCTTAGTTACCTCGGCCTATGCCATGATGCGGGGGAATATTGGTAACTTGATGGTAGATGGGACTACTGCCTTGCTTGCAGAGCATCGTCAAATTCCTCATGTTCCCAATGGCTTAGGGGATTTAAAATCAGCCTTATTTCTAGCACGAATTTTGCAAGGTCAAAGTGATTCTAAGGCTCTTGAACAGTCTACAGCGACTGTATTTGAAATTTCCCATAGAAGTGCTAAAGTCATTGCTGATGAATTGCAATTACAGCAAAATCGGGATAGCCTTTTGCGACCTATGGCGCAAATAATGATGCGTAATTGCGTTTAGAAAATTAGGTTTTGAAAGATATTATAATGACGGTTCCAGTATTTGACCATTTGAGTACACTTCGAGAGAAAAATCCACTCATCCATAATATTACTAATTATGTGGTCATGAATAATACGGCTAATGCACTTTTGGCTGTTGGGGCATCTCCTGCTATGATACATGCTGTTGAAGAGGCGACGGGGTTTGCCGCTATTTCCTCAGCGCTTGTGATAAATATTGGCACCCTATCTAGCCATTGGATTGAGGCAATGCACAATGCAGCTAATATTGTCAATGAAAACAGAACACCATGGGTACTTGATCCTGTTGGTATAGGTGCAACAAAATTACGGACTGATACGGTTCGAGATTTATTAAAACATTGCCCAACAATTATCAGAGGTAATGCTTCAGAAATTTTAGCCGTTGTAAGCAGTAATCAAGTTTCAGGTAAAGGTGTTGATAGTACAATTGATACAAATGATGTGCGCGCTGTGGCAAAAGAATTTGCAGCAGAAAACAACCTTGTTTTAGCCATAACAGGCGCGACAGACTACATCACCGATGGTATACGCGAAACCTCTTTGCAAAATGGTCATCCAATGATGGCAAAGGTTACGGGCATGGGGTGTTCATCAACTGCAATGGTCGGCGCATTTTTAGGTGCTGGCATTGAGCCTTATGAGGCAGCTGTTGCAGCGCTAGCTATATTTGGTGTCGCTGGAGAGATAGCTGCTGAAAAAGCCGAGGGGCCTGGCAGTTTACAGATGAAAATTCTAGATGTGCTGTATAATTTAAGTGAAAACGATATTACCACAAGAATGAAAATAGATGACAGCATTACAGCACTATAATCCAGATGTTTTACAACTCTATTTGTTGATCAGTGCTGCAGATGTTGCTCCTAAATCATTAGAAGAGAGCGTTTTGGCCGCATTAAAGGGCGGCGTTACCTGTATTCAATTGCGCGACAAACAAATTTCCGATGAAGATTTTTTAGCTCAAGCGCGTTTATTAAAACCTATTTTGAGCGCCTATAATGTGCCCTTAATCATTAATGACCGCTTGCACTTAGTAGAACAGGCTAATGCAGATGGTCTCCATTTAGGTCAAAGCGATAGCGACCCGACCCATGCTAGACAGATGCTGGGTGATGATAAAATCATTGGGCTTTCAATTACTGAAAAAGAGCAGCTGGAGCATATGTCTAAAGAGGATATCGATTATGTTGGTCTATATCCAATATTTGCAACTGCAACAAAACTTGATGCAGGTCCTGCGCTGGGGCTAAAACGTACGACAGAATTGGTGCAGTATATTGATATGCCCGTCGTTGGTATTGGTGGAATTACTGCAACCTATGCAAAAGAAGTTTTGGATACGGGGTGTGTTGGGGTATCGGTTATTTCTGCCATTTGTAAAGCAGAGGATATCGAAATCGCAGCATGTGAATTCATAGAGGCTATGAAATAACAAGCATTTTTTGAAAATCTTACAATAAATATAAATTAATCTATTTGATTTTTATGGGTTATTTTATCAATACACTGCCTAGTGCATGTCACCCAAAAGTGGGTGCCGGTTTTGGGAATAATGGCATGCAACAACAAAGGGCAAGAGCCCATTTATGAATTTATAGAGAAGTGATGCGCTCTAGATTCTTAAGGATTTCATATGTCTCAACTTATTCCCAATAAAGCTAATTTATTAATTAAAAATGCAGATGTTATTGTCACTATGGATGATGATCGTCGTGAGCTTGTTAATGCTAGTATTTTAATTAAAAATGGTAAGATCGAGAAAATCGGCAATCTAGATGATCTGAGTGCTTTTGATATTGATGAAGTGATCGATGCTGAAGGGGCAATTATTACTCCAGGTTTAGTAAATACCCACCACCACCTTTATCAAAGCCTCACGCGCGCTGTACCAGCTGGCCAAGACGCTCTTTTATTTGGTTGGTTGCAGAGCCTTTATCCGATTTGGGCAAAGTTTGAACCCGATGATATGTTTATCTCTGCACAATTGGGTTTGGCAGAGCTTGCTCTATCGGGCTGCACCATGAGTTCAGACCATCTTTATTTGTTTCCAAATGGTGTGAAGTTGGAAGATACCATTGAAGCTGCCAAAACCATCGGTATTCGCTTTCATCCAACTCGTGGGGCTATGAGTGTTGGAGAGTCAGATGGTGGTCTGCCACCAGATTTATTGGTTGAAAAGGAGGATGATATTGTCAAAGATTTCATCCGTGTTGTAGATCAATTTCACGATCATGATGCTAATGCAATGGTAAAAGTTGGTTTGGCACCCTGCTCGCCATTTTCTGTTACTACCGAGCTGATGAAAGAGGCTGCCGATTTAGCCCAAGATAAAGGGGTTATGTTACATACGCATTTGGCTGAAAATGATGAGGATGTGGCTTATTCGTTAGAAAAATTTGGCTGTAGCCCTGGGCAATATGCGGAAGACCTTGGTTGGACGGGTGATCATGTTTGGCACGCCCATTGTGTTAAACTAACAGGCCAAGAAATCGATCTTTTTGCCCGTACTAAAACGGGTGTTGCCCATTGCCCTTGTTCTAATTGCCGCTTGGGGTCTGGTATTGCGCCAGTGCGTCAAATGCGAGATGCCGGTGTTAAGGTTGCACTGGGTGTTGATGGATCTGCCAGCAACGACGGTGGTCATTTGCTAAGCGAGGCGCGTCAATCGATGTTGTTGCAACGGGTGCAGAATGGCGCGGATGCTATGTCTGCAAGAGAGACCTTAGAGATAGCAACGCGCGGTGGTGCAGAGGTTCTAGGTCGTCTTGATCAATTGGGGTCTTTAGAGGTTGGAAAACGTGCTGATTTAGCCATTTGGGATGTATCTAGCATCGAGGCTGCAGGTAGCTGGGATCCTGTTGCAGCCTTAGTGCTTTGTGGTCCATTTCAAGTACGTGATCTTCTTGTCGATGGTAGGTTTACTGTGCGTGAGGGTGGATTGGTTAACCATTCTTTGGAAAATATTGTTTCAAATGCTCAAATTAGAGTGAAGCGTTTGATGGATTTATTTTAAAAAATAATCTATAGTCGCTAAACCCTAACCATTGGAATTTTAGCACTATGATATTTTTGCCTAATTTTGCTGCTCAGGCAGCCTCTGCTACATTTGATAATAATCTTGGCACATTGCCCGAGTGGAATTTGAATGATCTTTATCCCAGTTTTGATTCTGATGAGTTGAAAAACGATTTAAAAGCTTCGCTTGAGGATGCTCAGAATTTTGAGAGCAAACATAAAGGAAAATTAGAAGAAATTTTAAAGGTAGAAGAGGCTGGTGATCAGTTCTTTGATGTTTTAAAAACTTATGAAGCTATGCAAGACCGCATCGGACGAATTGGCACCTTTGCCTATTTGTTTTATGTGGGCAATACCAGCGATCCAGTACGAATTAAATTTCTTGGCGATACACAAGATGCACTGACTAAAGCTTTTGGCTTTTTGATGTTCTTTGAGCTGGAGATTAACCGCATTGATGATAAGTTATTAGATGGCGCAATATCTGAAAGTACTAAATTAAGCCATTATCAACCGTGGTTAAAAGATTTGCGCCTTGATCGTCCACATCAATTGGATGATAAAATCGAGAAATTATTTTTAGAAAAACATGCCACCAGTGCAAATGCCTTTAATCGTTTATTTGATGAAACTATGGCATCGCTTAAATTTAAAGTTGATGGTGCAAAGCTATCCATTGAGCCAACTCTAAATCTGCTGCAAGATCAAGATGCTGAGAAACGCAAAAAAGCATCTGAAGCGCTTTCCAAAACTTTTGGTAAAAATATAGCCTTATTTACATTAATTACCAATACGCTTGCCAAAGATAAGGAAATTTCTGATCGTTGGCGTGGGTTTGAAGATGTGGCTGATAGCCGCCACCTTGCAAATCGTGTTGAACGTCCCGTGGTGGATGCGCTTGTAAATGCGGTGCAACAGTCTTTTCCAAGCCTATCGCATCGTTATTATAAAATGAAAGCAGGTTGGTTTAATCGAGAAAACCTGAATACATGGGATAGAAATGCGCCATTGCCATTTTCCAGCAAACAAAGCATTGCCTGGGAAGAAGCCCGCAAGATTGTCTTAGAGGCCTATCATGGTTTTTCACCTGAAATTGCTGACATTGCCAAAGATTTCTTTGATAAAAACTGGATTGATGCGATTGTAAAGCCTGGCAAATCGCCTGGTGCATTTTCACATCCTGCTGTGCCATCAGTACATCCTTACGTGATGATGAATTATCAAGGAAAACCTAGAGATGTCATGACCTTAGCTCACGAGCTTGGCCATGGTGTGCATCAGGTTTTAGCTGCAAAACAAGGGGCGCTTATGGCAAATACGCCTCTAACACTTGCAGAGACCGCTAGTGTATTTGGCGAAATGCTAACTTTCCAATCTCTATTGAAACAGGCAACCTCTCCCCTTGAGCGTAAAGCAATGTTAGCGGCAAAGGTTGAGGACATGCTCAATACCGTTGTGCGCCAAATTGCTTTTTATATGTTTGAACGGAAAGTTCATGAGGCGCGCCGTCAGGGCGAGTTAACGTCGGAACAATTGGGGCAGTTTTGGAGCGAAATACAGCAAGAAAGCTTGGGGCAGGCCATTAAAACCCACGAGGGTTATGAAAATTTCTGGTGTTATATTCCCCATTTCATTCATTCGCCCTTTTATGTCTATGCCTATGCCTTTGGGGACTGTCTGGTAAATTCACTTTATGCGGTTTATCAAGACAGCAATGAGGGATTCCAAGATAAATATCTGGAGATGTTAAGTGCTGGCGGCACGAAGCATCATAGCGAATTGTTAGCACCTTTTGGACTGGATGCTAGCGAACCTTCCTTTTGGTTAAAGGGTTTATCTGTTATTAGTTCTATGATTGATGAGCTAGAGAAATTAAACGAAAAATCATAAATTTGCCATTTTAAACTTGCACTTATTAAGAATATCCTTAATAGATTACCTAGGGTTATATAAATATGGAGAGCTTTATGAAGAAGCAAATTCTTGGCATTGGGTGCCTAGTCTTACTGGGGCTTTTATCTGCTTGTAGTAATACACAATATAGTCGCCCAATCGCGCCAGCGCCACAGGTTACAGTAAATACCTCGGGCATTGATGGAAAATGGAACCATACTAAAGGTATTTTCGTTGCGAATTTTAATGGTGGGAAATTTCGCTCTATTGCAACTGATACAGGCAAGCCTGTTGCAATTGGTCAATATAAGCAAGTTGACAGTCAAAATGTGCAATTAGAATGGTATGGTGGTGCGTCTCAATCTGTGCGCAAAGCAAATTGTAATTTGGTTTCTCCAGATTATATGCGTTGCATGCAGACTAATGGTTCATCATTTGAAATGCAAAAAAGTGCTGTTTAGGGCGCTTAAATTCTATTCTAAATCACTTCACTTGAGCAAAAAGACGCAGTTGAGCACTTGATGGCTTGCCCTTCATGCCTTTTTTAGTGTATTTGCTTAAGCAGAAAAGTTAATTTATTAGAGGACACCATGGCCAATACAGCTGCTGCTAAAAAAACTGCTACAAAGACATCAAAATCTGCCACTACATCTGCACCAAAAAATGCGATGTATTATCCTGAGCATGAAAAAACATATGATATTTTTCTATTCATGTTCAAATGGGGCACTATTTTTTGTGTTGGCCTATTGGTTCTTATGGCAATTTTCTTACTATAAATTAAAAACAGCATATGAAAGCGCTTCGCTTGGCAGCTCATGCTGTAAGACTTAGGCGCATTCTAGAGCTTGATGCATTTGTATGAATTCAAAATGCCGCTCTAGATTCCTTA
>CAKMZG010000030.1:0-5623 GCA_929200335.1 uncultured Alphaproteobacteria bacterium
AACCGCGGACCTACTGATTACAAATCAGTTGCTCTACCAGCTGAGCTATAAGGGCACAGATGCAAACCAAAGGTTGTGTACATCGTTGTTGACGTAATTAATCCAAAACTTTGATTTTGGCAAGTTAGAAAATTGGATATTTTTAATTTTTATTCAAATGTGTGTTGGCAAGGTAAAGTGAAAGGGCGCAAGCATTGGAAACATTGAGTGATTTAATCGCGCCAGGCATATCTAAACGCGCTAAATCCGTACATAATGTACGGGTTTTCTCACGCAGTCCTTTGCCTTCATTGCCTAACACAAGCGCAATTTTATCGGTATTGAATGTTGATTCTAGTGGCTTTGGCCCTTCGCTATCTAAGCCAATGCTTTGGAATCCCATATCACTTATCTGCTCTAAAACCTCACCAAGATTGCGAACTTGCACATAGGGCAGCATATCCAAGGCTCCAGAGGCTGACTTTGCTAATACGCCTGATTCGGATGGGCTATGGCGGGCAGTGGTGATCAATGCGCCTGCGCCCATGGCAACAGCAGAGCGCATGATTGCACCTACATTATGAGGGTCGGTGACTTGATCGAGTATCAATAGCAGCCTATTGCTGGCCAAATCATTCATTGTTGGTTGGGGTAGGGGCTGGCAATGTAAAATAACGCCTTGATGCACTGAATCGCTATCAAGCATCTTATCAATCTCTCGCGGATGAACTTCCTGTGGCTCAATTGGAAAATCTCTTAGGCCATTTTCTTGTAAGCGTTTCAGCGCATTGGCTGAGGTATAAAGGGCGATGTGCTGACGATTAGGATTTTCAAGCGCAGCTTTAACCGTGTGCAAACCATAAAGATAAATACCATCACTTGGTGGAGGCGCTTTGTGGTTGGATTTTGGCCGTTTGCCTTGTTTGCCATTATTAGAACCAGCGTCTATGGGAGCCTGTCCGCGCTTAATGCGTGCTGCATCGCGACGTTCTCGGCGTTTGCGGGCGTGAAATTGATCTGGTGATTCTGCTGATGTACTATCAAGTTTTTTATCTGTCATGTGTTAGCCTTAATTGGCCTTATTGAAATGGTCAAGCGTTGATAATTTAAATCAAAATTAACTGTATTTTTTGACAAAATCCCGAAAATCTCAAGTTTTTAAAAAAAAATGCACCTGCAGTGCAAAACTTATAGATTCTATTGTTGACATAATTTAAATCACTGGGCATAACCCACGGCAGTTGATGTATTTCAACTGCACCGATTTTTATAGGTGTTCATACGATGACGGAGGAGTGTCCGAGTGGTTAAAGGAGACGGACTGTAAATCCGTTCGCTTAGCGTACGCTGGTTCGAATCCAGCCTCCTCCACCATCATCGTGGTCAAGTTGCCAGAGATTTTAGATTTTGATTAATCCCTAGCAATTGCGGGTGTAGCTCAATGGTAGAGCAGCAGCCTTCCAAGCTGAATACGAGGGTTCGATTCCCTTCACCCGCTCCAATTTCTCATAAAATATTAAATATTAAACAGGTGGTTATCCTATAATATGTCCGCGCAAAATTTGCCGTGGGATATTTTGCGAACCTATCACATCTATTGTCTGTAGCGTTTAAGCGAAGCCACTTAAATGCTACACGCGCTATAGCATGCTACTCTAAACCAGTGTCCATTTTTGGTGACATGCTATAATTTTATGTTTAACAATAACTTGTCCTAACAAAATATATGTGTTTGCTATGGGGATAGATTCTTCTCCCAAATAGCTGTTTTCTGCGAAATTTAGCGAAAATATAGAAAATCTATCCCCCTGCTTAAAATGACAGCCATAGTTCTACCCACTTCAACCCTTTAGCTGAATTGGATAAACTGATGGAAAATACCAAAAATTTAAAACTGCCCTATATTTTTGCCTCACAAGCGCAGAAGCATGTCACTCATAATGAGAGCTTACGCGCATTAGATGCAATCGTGCATCTCGCTGTTGCCCATAAAGATTATACAGCGCCACCAGAAACCCCCACAGATAATGAGCGTCATATTATAGGTGCATCTGCAACGGGAGACTGGACAGGTAAAGAGGGGCAGGTGGCAGCTTATCAAGATGGTGCATGGTTTTATTATGCGCCAAATGCAGGTTGGTTGGCATGGGTAGAAAGTGATAATTTGCTCTATGCTTATGATGGCACACAATGGGGTGTGGTAAGTGCTAATAATCCAACGCCGATGGTGGGTATTAATGGCACGGCTGATGGATACAACCGCTTGCTGGTAAATTCTGCTGGCAGTTTGTTGAATCACGAAGGCAATGGCCATCAATTAAAAATTAATAAGAATACTACGGGGGATACGGCTAGTCTGTTGTTTCAAAATAATTATTCTGGACGTGCTGAATTTGGCCTATCGGGAAGCGATGATTTTTCTGTCAAAACCAGTGTTGATGGCAGTGCTTGGGTTGAAGCTTTAAAGATTACCGATGGTATACTTCAAGCACCAAATCGTCCATATTTTCGCGCCTCATGTGATGGCTTGCAGAGTTTTGCTAGCGATTGGGATTTGTTAAAATTTGAAACCTCTATCGACAATACTTCAGGGGATTACAATACGACAACTTCGATGTTTACCGCACCGTTAACAGGTGCCTATTTATTTTCTGTTTTTGCGCGAATGGAAGGTATGACATCTGGGGATTGGTGTCGATTATTCTTACAAAAAAATGGTGGCAGCGATAATTTGCATTATGGTTCTATCATTCGCGATGGTGGGCATTTAACCAGCTCTGAAGGGCTGTCATTCTCCATTCCTTTAATCTTAACTGCAGGTGATACGGTGGGTGTTTATGGCGGTCGCGGTGATGGCGGCAGCGGCACTAGCGGTACATTGCATCAAGAAAGTCATTGGACAGGGGTGTTCTTGGGGTAGAATTTTCTTGGGTAATCTTGGTGGAGATGAAAAGAATGTCAACTGGTCTATAAGCCGGGTTCTGTACGGGTATTCAAGAATACCGTGGTAATCATTCATCTCTTCCATTGATTGCTCAATGGCTCTAGCAACCTACCCGGATGATCACCCTATGAAACTAGAGCGTTGTGATTTACATCACACCATGCCATCCCTATTCGGTTTTGCTCCTGGTGGGGTTTACCATGCCGCCTCTGTTGCCAGAAACGCGGTGGGCTCTTACCCCACCTTTTCACCCTTACCACATAAATTGATCTTAGCCGCTTTGGGCGGTTTTGATCCACAAAGCGTTATCATAAATTGATAACTAAAGTGGCGGTATATTTTCTGTTGCACTTTCCCTAGAACAGCCATTGACCATTCCGCCAGATGTTATCTGGCACCATGTTTCATTGGAGCCCGGACTTTCCTCTGTCTTCCTCTTTCGATTATAAAGGCAGCGATTACCCGACCAGTTGACATCTCAGCTTTAGGCTGAATTGAAAAAATGTGCAAGGGCAGAAGAGGGGACTATGATCCGATCATATGCCTTTGGCCATGGAGGCTTTGACACTGCGGCAATATCGGGCGCTGGTTTTATTCATGCGTTTAGCATAAAGCCCTGCATTATATTTTAAAATCCAACCGCATAGAGTGCCGTCGCTTTTTTGTTTGGCCTTGGAGAGGTATTTCATGCCATATTTGATGTTGTTCTCTGGGTCATAGAGTGCGGCTCTTGAGCCACGAAATCCCATTTCTCTAGCTGTGGAAGGTTTTACCTGCATGAGGCCAATTTCCCCGTGTCCACCAAGCGCGTTAACACGAAAGCCACTTTCTTTAAAAATCACTGCGCGGGCAAATTTCACAGGAATGCCATATTGCTTTGCATATTTTAAAATATAGTGGTCATAAAGGTGGGCGCGTTGTGAAAATGGAATTTTTGCACCGCGTCTAGCGCGGGCAATCGCTTTGCTATTTACCAAAGGTGTTGCAAGGGATGCAGTTTGAGGTTTTTTAGGGCGCTGTAATACCTGATCGGCTGGCACGAGCGGTTTGCCCGTAAGAGGATCAATATCAGGGTTTTCAATTATATTAACTGGAATGCCCTCATCTAAGCTCACCATATGATGAGGCTTTCTATTTGGCAATGGCAAGATAGCGCCCTCGGCAGTCAAGACATTGGGTATATCTGATTCTGTGGTATTAGAAGTGGAGTCGGAGCTTTGATTAACGGTGTTTTGGCATCCAGAAGCGAATAAAATCAGCCCAGAAATTAGGGCTGGCAAGATTGCCGATCGCGTTAATTTATGTTTATTATGCCCAACGTTTTTTGGGGTTGATCTGTAAAAAATGACAAATATCCCATATTTTTAAATTGCCCAAAATTCTTTTGAAAAGGAACAGGGGATATAAATCCTCTGCTCCAATCTCAAATTTAATAGTGTGCTAGCACTCTTTTTACCTTACGGCAATAGTTTGCGCTGATAGGGTTCATACGCTTAGCGCCGTGGCCTGCATTATATTTCAAAATTGTACCGCATAGACTTCCGCCTGCTAATTTTCGTGCTTGGCCAAGGTATTTCATGCCATAGCGAATGTTGGTTTCAGGGTTATAAAGCGCACGCTTCGAGCCACGATAGCCTACGCCTCTTGCTGTGTTGTAACGCAATTGCATCAACCCAATCTCCCCCACGCCGCCGCGTGCATTTGGATTGAAATTACTTTCAATTCTAATAACTGCTTTAGCGAGGTTCAGCGGCACGCCATTTGCGCGAGCATGACGCGCAATAATGCTGTGGTAGCGTTTTGAACCACCTTTAGCTTTGTAATAACGTTTCTTTGAGCTTTGGTTGCGCTTTTTTGCGCTGCTCTTTTTGCCTTTACGTGGATCAACGCGTGTTTTGCTTTCACCTTTAAAAATACGTGCTAGAAGTGACGGCTTTTTATTTTTACTACGCACAGATTTCTTTGCAGAGACCTTCTTGATGTGTTTTTTCTTTAAGATTTTTGCTTTTGCAGCACGTTTAGCTTTTGCTTCAAGGCGTTTTTTAACAAACTCAACAAAAGCATCAGACTTTTGAGTTTTAGCAACACTAGACTTAGCTTTTGATGACGCCGCATGTGCTTGGTTTGTTTGGCCTGTAAATGTGATAAATGCGCAAAGAAATGCTATTGCGCCTAAGTGGATTAAGCGTTTCATATTTTGTCCTTGTTAGAAAGCTGCGAGAAACCTTACTAGAGTCTCAGCACATTGATACTATTGTTTCTCGTTCGTTGTTTTTGAGCATTAAATTGTGTCATTCTAAAGCTCGCTTATTCTTCTTGTTGATGACGTATTACAGAGAATACGCTCAATGTTGTTCGTAATAACTACATTAATCAATTAAGATTATTTGAGTATATTGCATACTAAAGTATCGTTTTGTGAGGTTCTTTTAGTATGTTTTTTGTAAATCTCAAGTAAAACAGTGTTACGATTTGTAACATTGATGCAGTTTGTAATGAACCGATGCTGGAATACTGTGTCTAAACTATGGCGCTGCGATTTTTTAATAAGTTATGCAGCGTTTTTACAGTGGAGGTATCAGCTATGCCGTCCACTTTTGCTTGTCTAAAATGGCGTTGAAAAGCTGCAGTGCATTGCTGTGTTATTTTATCAAAAATACCGTTAATTTCAATCCCATAACCATATAATTGCAACATGGT
>CAKMZG010000030.1:5633-17470 GCA_929200335.1 uncultured Alphaproteobacteria bacterium
CAACATGGTTTGTAGAGCTTCAACAGCTTGTCCTTGATCTCCAAGTTGCAAAAATGCCCCACTTGTGATGGGTTCTGGTTTTACCCATAAACCAATGCCGTTTTCATGAAGTTTTTGCCATGAAAATTTTTCACCAGGATCAATTTTTCGTGAAGGTGCAATATCAGAATGGGCTAGAATATTGTGGGCTGAAATCTTATGGCGAGACATCAAGTCTTTAAGTAAGGCAATGGTTGCAGAAATTTGTGCCTCTGAGAAGTCAGGATAGGTATCAGTATTACCACAATCAATGTCACTTTGACTGGGTCCTCTATTAGCCAGCTCAATGCCAATGGAGTTGGAATTCACATCATGCTTACCAAGCCACGATCCTTGGCCTGCGTGCCAAGCGCGCATGGCCTCTGATACCATTTGAGTAATCTGCCCTTCTTCATCAATAAGGTAGTGGCAAGAGACCTGGCTTTCCTCGCAACAGAGCCAGTCAATGGATTCTTGCGCAGTTTCCATGGCAGTATAATGTAGCAGAATAATATCAATGGATGGGGTGTCGCCATAAATTACCTTGCGCTGATTGAAGTTGACAGCTGATCTAAGTGCAACAGGAAAATCTTGTACATTGCATTCTATCGATTGCAAAGGAGGTGAAATTTCTTCTTTAACCATCTGTCATCTCGGTGATCTTACTTTGTTTTTTGTGTTGCTTTTGAATGGTTTCCCAAGCTTGATTATAATTAGCGAGGCGATCATTGGCTATGCTAATAAATTCTTGCGGTACACCACGGGCGATTAATCGATCTGGATGGTACTCGTTTACAATTTTACGATGATGCTTTTTTAGTTGTTCAAAAGTCCAGTTCGGGTCTGCATCTAAAATGCGGTACGGATCGTGGGCATCTAATGTGATATGCATATATTTAATTTGGTGAAATTGATGATCACTAAATTCAAATATGCTGCTAATGATCTCCAACGCTTCCAATTCTTTTTCATGAAGCACACCATCAGCTTTGGCAATATGAAAAAGCCCATCCATTACATCCCGTAATACAGCAGGCTCATCAGGAAATAGGCTTTTTATTTGGTTGGCATATTGATCAAAGCCTGCCACGTCTTCTTTGGCTAAATTATAAAGCCGTGAGACATTTTTAAATTCTTTTTCTGGAATATGAAAAATTTGTTGAAATGCCTCAACCTCATCTGAGGTGACGATGCCATCGGCTTTAGCTATTTTTGCGGAAAGCGCGATCATGGCAATGGAAAAAGCAACCTGCTTACGGCGTATAGGGTCGCCTTCAAACACGGTGCGGATGGTTTCTACCACAGCGCTAAAGGCTTCACCTGCGCGGTCTTTTAAAAATTGACTGAGATCTTTCCATATTGACATGGTTGCGTATCTTAATGGTGTTACTACGGGATGCAAGGGGCAAGATGGTTATGAGATAAAAAAAGAGCCAAGCTTAATAAGCTCGGCTTTTTTAAAGATTAATATCTTTTGGAGGAGTAGTTGACGGCGGGGATTTGGGAGGGAGGAGGAGATCCCCGCTCATCATCTAAACCTTATATGGTGTAACCAATACTAAAAAACAAGAAGCAATTACGCATATCTGGTATGCAATTTTGGCATAGCTTTAAGATATTGATATTGTTAATACTTTAATTTTGTGTGGGGACTTTAGCCTTGGGAAGGGTGGTGTGGGCTTGACGCGTGTAGCCTTTAGGTGGATTGGATTCACCTAAACGAGAACTATTCGTGCAAATTAAGGAATCTAGAACTGGTTTTTGAATTCATTCAAAGGTTACAAGCTCTAGAATGACCAAGTTTTAGCTTTCGAAAGCAAAAAATCACGGAAAGCATGAAGCCTTGCAGAGTTTCGCAGCTCTTCAGGATAGCAGAAATAGCAATCAAAGCTGGCCAACTGAGTTTCAGGAAACAATTGCACCAAATTTGTATCAGATTCCACCACATAATCTGGCAATAAAGCAATGCCAGCATCGCGTCTGATGGCGCGTTTAATGGCTAATATAGAATTAATCCTCAAAACAGGTGGATTCTTGGGGAATTGAGTTTCCAGCCAATTAATATCTTTCAAATAATTAGGCATGTGATCGCCAAAGGTCACTAGACGATGATTCTTTAACTCATCAAGAGATTGTGGGCGGCCATATTGTTTGATGTAATTAAGGGATGCATAAAGATGCATATTCACTTTAAAAAGACGGCGTTGAATGATGTCAGGTTGAGTGGGTTGATATAATCTGATTGCAGCATCAGCTTCACGCATTCCAAGATCAAGTTCTTCATTAACAAAAATCATTTCAAGCTGAATGTCAGGGTATAGATCAACAAATTCTGTAATGCGCTCGCTCAACCACCCTGCGCCAAAAGCAACCGTAGAGGTGACCTTGAGTATCCCAGATGGGCGGTCTTTACTGTCACTTAATTTGGTTTTGACATTTTCCAGTTTGGAAATGATCTCATGGGTGGCTTGATATAAAAGTTCACCCTGTTCAGTGAGCAACAAGCCTCTTGCATGGCGATGAAACAGGCTAATGCCAATCTCTTCTTCCAAGGCGCTAATTTGGCGCGAGGCCGCCGATTGGCTCATATGCAAAGATTCACCTGCATGTGTAAAACTACCCGCCGTAGCAACGGCATGGAAGATGCGTAATTTATCCCAATCCATTTTCATCTCCCATGTTGTTTGTTAATTTATAGGCTTGTTACAATTAAAATGCAATTATTCTGCGGCTACTACTCAGATTCTTGCTCAGCCAAATAGCGCTCAACTTCAAGTGCTGCCATGCACCCCATGCCAGCTGCTGTGACCGCTTGGCGATAGATGTCGTCTGTTACATCACCAGCTGCATATACACCAGGAACATCAGTTGCTGTGGAATCTGGGGCTGTCCAAAGATAGCCATTATCGCGCTGTTTTAATTTTCCAACAAAGAGCTCAACCGCTGGTGCATGGCCAATAGCAATAAAAATACCATCAATTGGCATGGTTTGGCTCTCGCCTGTTTCGCGATTTTTTATCTTGGCATCTGTTACAGAGGAAATAAGCCCTTCAGTGCCAATCACTTCTTCTAATTCGCTGTTCCAAAGAACCTCGATGTTTTCCTTTTTATGGAGGCGATCAATGAGAATGCGTTCGGCTCTAAACTCATCACGACGATGGATAATGGTAACTTTAGCCGCCAAATTAGAAAGATATAGGGCTTCTTCAACGGCTGTATTGCCGCCTCCAACAACAATTACATTTTTACCCTTGTAGAAAAAACCATCACAAGTGGCACAGGCAGAGACGCCAAAGCCTTGATATTTAGCTTCCGATTCAAGGCCTAGCCATTTGGCCTGAGCACCAGTGGCTATGATTAACGAATCACATGTGTAAATTTCGCCAGAATCTCCAGTTAAAGTGAAAGGGCGCTTGTCTATATCAACAGACGATATGTGATCTGAAATCATTTTAGTACCCACATTTTCCGCCTGAGCTTTCATTTGCTCCATCAACCAAGGTCCTTGGATTTGCTCAGCAAAGCCTGGGTAGTTTTCTACTTCTGAGGTAATGGTTAATTGGCCACCAGGCTGGGATCCTGCAATTAACATTGGTTCTAAAAAGGCGCGTGCAGCATAAATTGCGGCTGAATAACCAGCTGGTCCTGATCCGATGATGATTGTTTTGGCGTGTTGGTTACCCATTGATGTCTCCAGATGCGTTGATAGGGCGTGTTTTATAACACGCTTAGTTTTCTATATAATGTGTATTGTGGCATTTATATAGCACAAGCTTTATGCTTGAGATAGAAAACTTGTAAATTATCCGCAAACAATGTATCGCATTTGTAAATAGAAATTATTTATTTAATTAGGGGATGTCCATGACTGGGTTAGATTCTGTAAAAGCGCAATTTTTGAGTTCAATTAATAATTCTAAGAGTGATGATAAACCTTATCCTCATTGGTTTTTAGAAGATGTATTTCCTAAAGATATAGCGCTTGAATTAAAAGATATGGATTGGCCTGCGCCTGATCTTGGTGGTGTTTCTGGCACCCGTGAGGCGCACAATGCAACACGCAGTTATTTTGATGTTGAGGCACAAGAAGAGCATGAAGTATGCCAATTAGTAGCTGATACTTTGCAAAGTGCTGATGTGGTTAAAGCCATTGAAGAAAAATTTAATACATCTCTATCAGGTACTTATTTGCGCATTGAATATGGTCAAGATACCGATGGCTTTTGGCTTCAACCTCATACTGACATTGGTGTAAAGCTCTTTACCATGTTGATTTATCTTTCAGATGGTGAGGGTCACGAAGAATTAGGCACAGATATTTATGCCGATGCTGATACCCACGTGGGATCTTCTCCATTTGGTCATAATCAAGCAATGATTTTTGTACCTGCGGACAATACTTGGCATGGCTTTGAAAAGCGCCCAATCAAAGGCATTCGTAAATCTTTGATCGTGAACTATGTCTCTGATGAATGGCGTGCCCGCGAGCAATTGGCATTTCCTAATCAAACTGTATAATTACAAATTATATATTTTATTAGCCGTGTAGCTGAAATCACCAAAAGGCTCCACGCAATTGAGGCGTTCTTTTAAGGAGCGCCTTTTTTTATTTCATTTTAATCGTGATGTTTTTTTCTGATTTGACGTACCACGAACCAGACCCCCATAATTACAAATGGAACGGCAATGGCTGTCATCATTTTTGTGCTTAAGGGCAAAACTCCATCTAAACCTTTAAAGAGGTAGGAGAGGAGGCCAAGAACATAATAACTCACTGCTGCAATGGATAAGCCTTCCACAGTTGTTTGAAGGCGATACTGCATTTTAGCGCGTTTGTTCATGGAATTTAGAAGGCTTAAGTTCTGCGCCTCCAATTGAATGTCAACGCGAGTGCGTAATAGATTTGCTGATCGAGATAACTTTTTGGATGCAATGGCAATCCGTTCATCTAAATTCGTGCATGTGGCCATGGCCGGTGCTAAGCGGCGGGTCAAAAAGGTTTGGATATCTACAAAACCTGGAATGGCATGTAATTTTAATTCTTCTAAGCGCGATAATACGATGTTGTAATAGGCTTTGGTTGCTGACATGCGATATTGACATGAGGCCGATAGGGCCTCCAAATCGTTGCCCATTTGCGTGAGCTGATCTAATAGTCCTCGATTGGTTTCTGGATCATTTTTGATGCCACCCTCGCTCCCAACTTTTTGCGTGAGTTGGATAATCTTATGTTCAATTTCTGCCATTTTAGGGGATATGCGTTTAGCCTCACTAAAACCTAAAAGCGCTAACATGCGATAAGTTTCTATCTCCAGTAGGCGACGCTCAAGCGCGCCCAGGGGATGCAGATCAAGGGCTTTGTTTTGAATATAAAAATGCGTCCCACCATGTTCATCGGGCATGAAATCGCTGATTAATATAGCACGATCATCTCGAACCTTAGACATGGAAAGGCTCTGCTGATTAAAGCTTGTAAGATCAATAGGTGTATTATCTTGATGTTTAGTAATTGAAAGCTGAACAGCGCAAATGAGCTTTGCATCTTCCCCTAGAATTTCTTCCAATTGACCACAGGCCAGCTCATAGAGCTTTTGCCCAGCTTCTTCATCATATGGGCAGTCCCATGTGAAGGATACAAATTCCAAATGGTTTTCCCAAGATAATCGATAGTCGTTGAAATCAATCGCATGATGTTTGGCGCTAATCTCTGAGGCTTCAATATTTTGCTGTTTACACCAATTGATGAAATTTTCAGCCCTTTGATTAGAATCACTCTGTCCCATAAATGTTAGGTGCAACACAGCACGGGGCGTAGAAATTAATTCAAACGGACGTGCGTGCAATTCAGCTAATGCTGAAGCGCGATCAGGGTGAGGGGTGAGTTTAAATGCCATAATGCTGTTCCAATGAAAAACCTAAGACTGCTAGTATTAAGCATAGTTCTTAATACATCAATGCGGCAAATAGCGTCTAGGAGATATTCACCATTTATCAAGCAAACTCCTATATTGTGTAATGAGAATGCTGCTGCTAAATTTATTATTTTGATGATGCTTGAAAGAAGGATGGGGTATGGATATAGAACTTTGGGTTTTTATAACCATCACAGCTGCCTTTTTACAAAACATTCGCTCAACCTTTCAAAAATATCTAAAAGATAAAATTGGAACAGCAGGCGCAACTTTTGTGCGCTTTGGATTTGGCTTACCTTTTGCTTGGGCATTTTTATGCCTTACTTTGACATTGGGTGGATATAATTTGCCAGTGGTAGGAAATGAATTTTTCTTTTGGATTATCTGTGCTGCATTGGCGCAAATTATTGCTCAGGTTCTACTGATCAAAATGTTTGCTCATAAAAATTTTGCTGTAGGGACTGCCTATTCTAGAACTGAGCCAGCGCAGGCAGCGCTTTTTGGATTAATCTTTCTAGGCGACAAAATATCAACAACGGCTCTTTTTGCCATTGCTGTCTCTGTTGTTGGTGTAATGTTAATCTCTATTGCACGCACATCACTTCGTCCCAAAAACCTTGTGACATCCATCATGAATAAGACTACATTGATTGGGCTCTGTTCAGGTGCTTTTTTTGGATTGGCTGCGGTTGGTTTTCGTGGCGCGTCTTTGTCCTTAGGTGGGCCTAATTTTATGGTTCAAGGTGCATTAACTTTGAGCGTTGCAATAACTTTCCAATCTCTTTTATTATTATTTTGGATAAAAATAAAAGAACCCCATGAATTGAAAAATATTGTTCGCGCATGGAAGCCAGCTTTACTCGTTGGCATCACGGGTGCCAGTGCATCTTTTGGGTGGTTTATGGCTATGACTTTGCAAACGGCAGCACTTGTAAAAGGAGTGGCGCAAATTGAAGTTCTGTTCACATTCGCTTCATCAATTTTCTTTTTTAAAGAGAAAATAAATAAGCTAGAAGTTATGGGAATTTTTGCGATCACTTTTGGGATTTTAATTTTGCTATTTTATTAAAAAATGAGGAGAAATATATGACTTATGTTAACGGTGCAGTTCTTGCAGTGCCAACAAAAAATAAAGCCATTTATTTGGAGCATGCGAAGGTTTCAAATGAGGTTTTTAAATCCCATGGCGCAGTACAAGTTGTGGATTGCTGGGGTGATGAAGTGAGTGAGGGTAAGGTGACGTCTTTCCCGCAAGCTGTGCAATTAAAAGAGGATGAGACAGTTGTCTTTTCTTGGGTCATGTGGCCATCAAAAGAGGCTGCGCAAAACGGCATGGAAGCGGCCATGCAAGATGAACGTTGGAAAGATTTTGGTCAACCACCATTTGATGGTTCACGCATGATTTTCGGTAGCTTTGAAACTTTGGTAGAGTAGAAAAAGCAGGCGATTAAACGTTTTATTAATGTCTTTTTTAGAACACCCCCGCACCACTATCAGCGGCACCTGCAAGTCTGCGAAGGTTTGCAAACAACTCACGCCCCATGCCATGGTCATTGCCGCTGAGATCTGGTTTTGCAGGTTGACGCTTAGCAAGTTCAGCCTCATCTACCAAAAGTTCTAAGGTGCCTGCAGTGGCATCAAATCGGATCATATCACCTTCTTGAATCTTAGCAATTGGGCCGCCCTCATAAGCTTCTGGTGTGACTTGAATTGCTGATGGAATTTTACCTGATGCGCCAGACATGCGTCCATCAGTAACCAGTGCAACTTTGATGCCGCGATCTTGTAATACTCCAAGGATCGGCGTTAATTTATGCAGCTCTGGCATGCCGTTTGCTTTGGGACCTTGATAGCTCACAACCGCAATAAAATCTTGTTCTAATTTACCAGCTTTAAATGCATCATTAAGGGCGGCTTGTGAGTGGAAAATTTTCGCGGGTGCTTCGATGATATGACGCTCTTCTTTTACGGCAGAAACTTTTGAAACAGCTTTACCTAAATTGCCGGTTAAAATTTTCAAGCCGCCATTTTTAGAAAAGGGTTTATCTACGGTTGCAAGAATATTTTTTTCACCACTTTTATCAGCAGAATTTGCCCAAGTGATGTTGTCATTTTCATCCAGTCTTGGTTCTTTGAGATAGCTGGATAATCCTTTGCCCATGATGGTTGTAACCTCTTCATGCAGCATGCCGTTATTTAGCAGTTCATGAATAAGATATCCCATGCCACCAGCAGCATGAAAGTGATTAACATCCGCAAGGCCATTTGGATAAACACGGGCGATTAACGGGATGAGTTCTGATAGCTGGCCAATGTCTTCCCATGTCAATTGAACGCCAGCTGCACGGGCAATGGCAATGAGGTGTAATGTATGATTGGTTGAGCCACCGGTTGCGTGCAATCCAATGACGCCATTGATCACAGCTTTCTCGTCAACCACATTGCAAAGCGGTGTATAGGCATTGCCTTCAGCAGTAAGGCTAATTGCTTGCTTTGCGCCTTCTTTAGTCAAGGCATCACGTAATGGTGTATTAGGGTTTACAAATGTTGCGCCTGGTAAATGTAGCCCCATAATTTCCATTAGCATCTGATTAGAATTTGCAGTGCCGTAAAATGTGCAAGTGCCTGGTGCGTGATAGGCGGCTGATTCTGATTTTAATAATGCTGTGCGATCTACTTTTCCCTCTGCATAGAGTTGACGCACTTTTGCTTTTTCATCATTGGGTAAACCTGATGGCATTGGTCCTGCTGGTAAAAATACCGCTGGCAGATGTCCAAAGCTTAAAGCACCAATCATCAAACCTGGGATAATCTTATCGCATACGCCTAGATATACGGCAGCATCAAACATATTATGCGATAAGCCAATGGCTGCGCTCATGGCGATGACATCGCGTGAGAATAATGAAAGCTCCATACCCAATTCGCCTTGGGTTACGCCATCACACATAGCTGGTACGCAACCCGCCACCTGAGCAATTGCCCCCATTTCATGAGCAGCCTCTTTAATTAACTCAGGAAAACGATCAAAGGGTTGGTGCGCAGACAGCATGTCATTATAAGCTGAGATAATAGCAAGGTTGGATGCGCGACCTTCAATAAGGGTGCTTTTATCAGTGGCACTACATGCGGCAAAACCATGGGCTAGATTACTACAGCCCAAACCATTACGAGTAGGGCCATTTGATGTTGCCTCACTCATGCGCGCAAGATAATCTTCACGAGATTTTTTGCTGCGCTCAATAAGGTTTTCAGTTATGTGATTAATCTCTTTATGTAGGGATGCTGATGATGACATGTTGTTTCCTGAATAAGCTTATTGTGAAGGAGTAAGGCGAATAAAATTATGGTGCCCAATAGACAACAGGTGTCTGTTCGCAATTATTAATAACCTGATGGATTGGCAATTCTTCTTTTTCGTTAACAGTTTTTTCCAAAACATCGCGCTTATCATTGCCTTCAATATGTAGAGCAACAAAACGTGCTTGGGAGACGATGGGTAATGTGAGTGTCATGCGGGGTTCTTCAATAGATGGACTATGAATAGGATAAACCGTTGCTTGAGTGCGTGGGTTTAAGGCATCAGCTAACTCTGTTGCATCTGGAAAAAATGAAGCCGTATGGCCATCAAGTCCCATACCTAAAATAACTACATCAAAAGGGCGTGGAAGGTTGGCAAGGCGTGGCTCGACTATAGTTACCGCATCATCGGGGTCTTTGGTGTTTTCAAAAAGCGGTGTGAAATTTGCAAAGCTTGCGCGATTTTGCAGCAGATGTTCATTGACCAATTTTGCGTTAGAGCGCTCGTGGTCTTCATTCACCCAGCGTTCGTCTACCAAGGTAATGGTAACCTTGTGCCAATCAAGTTCAGATTGGGATAGTTCTTTAAAAAAACTAACTGGTGTTGATCCACCTGATACAGCTAATGTCGCATGGTCATTGCCATTGATGGCGCGATCTAATTGGTGGGTAATTTCACTGGCAAGAGATCTTGCTAAAATCTCTTTGTCGTCAAATTTTTGCATTGAGTATTTCATATCGGTTTATCCTAATTTTCTCATATATAAATAAAACTAAAATTCTGAGACATCGTGCCATGAGCGGCCATCGCGCTCAATAAGGGCAATGGCTGAGGCGGGGCCTGCTGTGCCTGAGGTATATTGATTTGGTGACGTGGCACTTTCTACCCATGCTTCCAAAATGGGGTCTACCCATTTCCATGCAGCCACCACTTCATCGCGGCGCATAAAGAGGGTTTGATTGCCCCTGATTACATCCATGAGTAAACGCTCATAGGCGTCTGGTGCGCGCATCTCAAAGCTGTCAGCAAAACTCATATCTAATGGTACATGGCGCAAGCGCATACCACCAGGGCCTGGATCTTTAATCATAATCCATTGCTTTACGCCTTCATTGGGCTGAAGGCGAATAACCAAGCGGTTAGAGATCGGTTTGCCTGCATTTTTATCAAAAATAGAATGAGGAATGGGCTTAAAAGTGATTACAATTTCTGAGGCTCGCATGGGCATACGTTTGCCTGTGCGTAGATAAAATGGAACGCCAGCCCAACGCCAATTTTCAATCTCTGTTTTAATCGCAACGAATGTTTCTGTTGTACTTTGTTCATCGGTGATTTCATCTATGTAAGATGGCACAGCACCTTCAGAAGATGATGCTCCAGCGACGTATTGCCCGCGCACAGTCATTTGCTCAAAATTATTGCTATCAATAGGTTTAAGGGCACGTAAAATTTTCAACTTCTCATCACGAACAGCATCTGCATCATCAGATGCTGGAGGCTCCATGGCAACTAAGCAAAGCAATTGTAAAAGATGGTTTTGTACCATATCACGCATAGCGCCAGCGCGGTTATAATAATCGCCGCGCCCACCAACGCCAATGGATTCAGCAACCGTGATTTGCACATGGTCAATATGGGCGGAGTTCCATAGGGGTTCAAATAGGGCATTAGCAAAACGAAGCGCCATTAGGTTTTGCACAGTTTCTTTGCCAAGATAGTGGTCGATACGAAAAACCTGTTCTTCTTTAAAGTAGCGGCCAATATCATCATTTAGGGCTTGCGCGGATTTCAAATCACGGCCAATAGGTTTTTCAACCACAATGCGAGCATTGTCATGCACCATGTTAAAGCGGTGAAGGCGTTCAGCAATATCTCCAAAAAGTGAAGGTCCAACCGCAAGGTAATAAGCAGCAATTTGATTGTTATTATTTGCGAGCAATGCTTCTAGCTCAGCCCAACCTGCATCAGATTTCGCATCCACCTGCACATAGTCTAAGCATTCTAAAAATGCTGCAATAGCTTCATTATCTTGATAAGATATATCAACAAATTTGGCGAGAGCCTGTTTAGCGAAGGCTTGATATTCTTGGGTGCTCATGGCGCTTCTAGATGCACCAATAATGCGACTTGGGGCAGAAAACTGCTCATCTTTCATGCGCAGATAAAGCGCTGGCAAAAGCTTGCGTTCTGCTAGATCACCTGTGCCGCCAAATACGACATAATCAAATGGGTCTACTGGAATAATTTGAGCGCTCATATGATTTCCTTCTCACGCAGCAACAATTTAAAGAATTGAGTTTAGCATATGCGTAAAATTAAATTTAGATTACAGGCGATTTATAATTTCATTGCCTAACTCTATATATAATTAAATCGATTTAAAAATCCAGTATAATCTGCAATTTTCATCAAATTATCACACTGCCATCAAGATTTCATTCATTGTTGATTTAATCTTATAGTTGCATTTGTTTAAATTTATGCAAGGTCTTTGATATATATATCAGCATTAAGCGCATTTCCTGAATTTATTTAGCGCGTTTGGCGTTTAAGTGAATTCACTTAAACGAGAACTATTCGCACAAATAAAGGAATCTAGAGCGGCG
>CAKMZG010000031.1:0-534 GCA_929200335.1 uncultured Alphaproteobacteria bacterium
TTTAGAATAAAGGGACTTTCACCAAATAAATTTCAGCATCTTTATGGCCAAAGTGATGAGGCATTGAGCCGGCAGGGTAGTATACGCTATCAAGTAGACGAGGAGGCTAGTTTTCCTGATCGTATTGAGATGCGCGATGGTAAAATTGGTGAAACCATGCTGTTGCTTAATTTTGAGCATCAAACTGTAGATACGCCTTATCAAGCCTCCCATGCTATTTTTGTACTGGAAGGTGCGACACAGCAATATGACGAAATTAATAAAATTCCACCTGTTATGCGCCACCGTTTATTATCGCTACGTGGTTTTGATGAGACAGGATTTTTGTTAGAGGCTGATGTGGTGCATGGTAAGGCTATTGAGAATTTAATTGAACCTCTGTTTCATAATCCAGAAATTGCATATATTCATGTGCATAATGCCAAGCAGGGTTGTTATTCTGGATTGATTGAGCGTGCATGAATTAATATTGTTTGGCGGGTTTATCACCATAACTAATTGCTAGAGCTTGATGCGTTTGAATGAATTCAAAAC
>CAKMZG010000031.1:544-4618 GCA_929200335.1 uncultured Alphaproteobacteria bacterium
CTAAACGCTACACGCACTAGAGGGTTTAGGCAATTCATCATTGAAATAATAAGTGTAAGATCAACAACTTCAACTTCTGAGAAATGCTGAAGGAGTAATTGTAATTTCTCATCCATTTTATTTTCTATACTAATATTAGTAACAGTTTCAGCCCAATTTAGCGCGGCCATTTGGCGATTTAAAAATAATCCACACTCTTGCCAAACTGATAAACAATCTAACTTTTGCTGAGGGATTCCTGATGCACGCGATTCTTTAGAATGTAGATCAATGCAATATGCGCAACCTTTGATTTATGATACCCGAAGTTCCACCAACGCTTTTAGGTCTGCTTCTATTGTTGTGATGTGCTTCTTTGCAGAAAGCACTAAATTCATGGCTTTAGCATTGATTTCCATGTAATTTATGCCCATTACGATATTTCCTGATTTAATTAATTCACTGCTGCTGTTTCAACATATCCCTAATCTTAACTGCCTTTTCAAAGTGGTCTAATTCATGGTTTTTTATCCACCAAGTGGCAGCATCCATTAATGTTTTGGGATCGTCATTTTTATTGGCAAAGAAAGCATAGAAGGAAAGCCCAACTTTCTCGCCTTTTTGGGCAATTTTAGCATCACATACCGCAATGGCTTTTTCTTTCCAATTCATTGTCATTTGCTATTCTTTTCATTAATGCGCTTTAATTATATCAAAGCCTATCTTTTTTGCCCATTTTAAGCAATCACAGTTTGACATTGGCGCCATTATCTCTTAAAGCAAGCGCAATATGTCCCGTGAACCATTTCATCGAACGTGCGTGAAGGGTTCTGTCGGTAACAATTTTATTGCCAAAGCAACCTAGCTGCCAAACCAGCTTAGCTGTGAAAACAACGGATTTGTTACAAAGGAGGGCGTATTTCCAAATCGCCGCCTGCTGCTATTTGTGGATAGGTGGTTTATTTTTTAAGTTAAGGAAACTACGATGAGCAAGCGTCATTCGACTAAATATAAAATTGACCGCCGTTTAGGTGAAAACCTTTGGGGTCGTCCAAAAAGCCCAGTAAACCGCCGCAACTATGGTCCAGGTCAACACGGCCAAGGCCGCAAAGGCAAACTTTCTGATTTTGGTGTGCAGTTGCGCGCAAAACAAAAGTTGAAAGGTTACTACGGCAACGTTTCTGAAAAACAATTCCGTAAAATTTATGCTGAAGCTGTTCGTATTAAAGGTGATACTTCTGAAAACCTAATTGGTCTTCTAGAGCGCCGTTTGGATGCGATTGTTTACCGCTCAAAATTTGTGGCAACTGTTTTCGCTGCTCGCCAATTCATCAACCACGGCCATATCAAAGTGAACGGTGTTAAAGTTAACATCTCTAGCTATCGTTGCAAGCCTGGTGACGTGATTGAAGTTCGTGAAAAATCAAAACAATTAGCTTTTGTTTTGGAAGCAACTGAACTTGCTGAGCGCGATGTGCCAGAATATATCACTGTTGATCATAATAAAATGACAGCAACATTTAATACAATTCCAACATTTTCTGATGTACCTTACCCAGTAATGATGGAACCAAATCTAGTGGTTGAGTTTTATTCTCGCTAATAGATTTTGCAATGAAATATTTAAAAGCCGTCCTTGCTTTGCATGGGCGGCTTTTTTATTATATCAAAGCTGATATGAAATGAGGACTTTATGAGCGCTGCGCTGGATACACCCAAGAGTAAAAATGACGATACCTGTCACCCGATTTTTCGTAAAATTGATCAGGGGGTTGAGTTCAATAAATTGCGTAAGCGTTTGCTGCGCCATGCGCGTGAAGCCATCGAGACATATGACATGTTGGCGAAAAAAGCCGATAAACCCCAGCGCTGGTTGGTTGGCATGTCAGGGGGCAAAGATTCCTACGGTATGTTGGCGATTTTATTAGATTTGAAATGGCGTGGGCTTTTACCCGTTGAATTAATCGCCTGTAATCTCGATCAGGGGCAACCTAATTTTCCTAAACATATTCTGCCAGAATATTTAAAAACTTTGGATATTCCTTATCGTATTGAATATGAAGATACCTATTCGATTGTCACTGAAAAAGTTCCAGAAAACGCTACCTATTGTGCACTATGCTCGCGTCTTCGCCGTGGTAATCTATACCGTGTTGCGCGCGAAGAGGGTTGTGATGCGCTTGTTCTTGGTCATCATCGTGAAGATCTGCTGGAAACCTTCTTTATGAATCTCTTTCATGGTGGTCGCATAGCCTCAATGTCGCCAAAATTGATGAATGACGAGGGGGATGTAATGGTTTTGCGCCCCATGGTTTATTGTGCGGAAGATGATTTGGAAAAATTTGCCAAATTAATGGAATTTCCAATTATCCCTTGCGATCTTTGTGGCTCGCAAGATGGTCTGCAACGCAATGCAATGAAGGCCATGATTGGCGATATTGAAAAAAGAATGCCAGGTCGTAAAGATACCATGATCAGGGCGCTCTCTAATATTCGCCCCTCTCATTTGTTGGATTCAAAACTTTTTGATTTTGAAGAGTTTAAGATTAAATCTTAAGATATTGAGTTAAGTGCTTGTTTTATATCTTGCTTTAAGTCTTCCATATCTTCTAGGCCAATTTGTAAGCGAATGGTTGCGCTATTGGTTGGTGCCTTTGCAATTAAACGATCATCCAATTTTGTGACCACAGCTAGGGATTCGTAACCGCCCCAAGATGCGCCAATGGCGAATATATCTAGGGCATCAACAAAGCGCCCAGCTTTTTCTTGGGCATCAGTATTGCTTTCGCCTTCAATTTGAATGGCAAATAGACCTGCGGAACCGCTGAAATCTCGCTTCCAAATTTCATGATCTGGATGACTTTCAAGTGCTGGATGTAGAACCTGCGCAACTTGCGCCTCAGTCTCCAGCCATCTAGCAAGCTCAAGAGCAGATTTTTCATGCTGCTTAAGACGAATGCCCATTGTGCGTAGCCCCTTCATGACTTGATAACATTCCTCAGGTGCAGGGCAGGCGCCTAATTCGTGGAATGTATTCATCATTTGCGGCAAGGTGCGAGCGTTGCATGAAGCGGAACCTAAAACCAAATCAGCGTGACCGCCGGGATATTTAGTTAGTGCATGGATCGAGATATCCACACCAAAATCCATCGGTTTGAAGAATAGGGGAGTTGCCCATGTGTTATCAATCATAGTGATGGCATCGATGGATTTTGCAGCTTCCACAATGGCTGGAATGTCCATTACTTCAAAAGTATTTGAAGCAGGCGATTCCATAAAGATCACTTTGGTGTTGTCTTTAAACAGTGTTTTAATTTCAGAGCCAATATGAGGATCAAAATATTCGACCTCAATACCGTATCGCTTTAACATGCGATCAGCAAAATGACGGGTTGGGTAATAAATACTGTCCACAATCAATACATGATCACCAGCGCTGGCAAAAGCAAGTAGAGGTACTGTTACTGCGGCCAAGCCACTTGGAAAAAGGGCTGTGCCAGCAGCGCCTTCAAGCTCAGTTAAAGCATCGGCTAGCGCATCAGTTGTGGGGGTGCTGGCAGTGCCATAGGTGTATTTAACGCCTTTTCTGGTTAACCATGTTTCTGTATCTTTAAATATCACTGTGGATGCGCGCACCACTGGTGGATTAACGAATCCATGATAATCAAGTGGCTGAGGGCCTGAATGTACGAGCTTTGTGTTGATGCCATGCTTATCTGATTTCTTAGTCAATGATTTTGCCCCTTGTTGAGATCTGTGAACAGTCTGTTTATCGAGTTCAATTTGCATAAAACCTTTTATCTTATGAATTTATTTGTCGCAAATGAATATTTTTTTGTCTAGAATGCTACGACCCTCTTGACCTTGGCCTCATAATGTCATGTTATAGAACCTGCAAAATATAATGGACCCTAGATTTTAGATTTAAATGTTTAAAATAGAGGGAAGGGAGAATTTGGTAGGGCGGCTATAAAAATAACTGTCTGAGTTTTGTGAATTGATTTATTTCAATTTGCGTTTTGCAAAATTTCCCGTCTCCAATATAGTTTGTGATCGTAAGATTTAAGCAAAAGAAAAGGCTGCTATCTATGAAAG
>CAKMZG010000031.1:4628-17418 GCA_929200335.1 uncultured Alphaproteobacteria bacterium
AAAATTAATTTCCGCAGCTCTGGGCGTATTCGCATTAGGTGCGATGTCAACTGGAGCATCTGCTGCAACATTGGACGATGTAAAAGCTAAAGGCTTTGTACAATGTGGTGTTAGTCAAGGTTTACCTGGTTTTTCAAGTCCAGATGACAAAGGTAACTGGACTGGTATTGACGTTGAATTATGTCAAGCTATTGCAGCTGCCGTTTTTGGTGATGGTTCAAAAGTGAAATTCACTCCATTGTCAGCTAAAGAGCGTTTTACAGCTCTACAATCTGGTGAGATTGACGTGCTTTCACGTAACACTACTTGGACTATGACACGTGACACATCTCTTGGCCTAAACTTTGCTGGTGTTAACTACTACGACGGTCAAGGTTTCATGGTTCGTAAATCATTGAACGTTAAATCAGCACTTGAGCTATCAGGCGCTTCTATTTGTACAAACACTGGTACAACAACAGAATTGAACGTTGCTGATTATTTCCGTACTCATAAAATGGAATATGAAATCGTAGCTTTTGAAAAAGCTGACGAAGTTGTATCAGCTTATGACGCTGGCCGTTGTGACGTTTACACAACTGACCAATCAGGTCTATATGCTCAGCGTTTGAAGCTTACAAACCCTAATGACCATGCTGTTCTTCCAGAAATCATTTCTAAAGAGCCTCTAGGTCCAGTTGTTCGTCAAGGTGATGACCAATGGTTTAACATTGTTAAATGGGTTCATAACGCAATGATCAACGCTGAAGAGCTAGGTGTTACTCAAGCTAGCGTTGCTGATCAAATGGCTAGCTCTGAAAACCCAGCTATCAAGCGTCTATTGGGTTCAGAAGGTTCATTCGGTGAGAACATCGGTCTTTCAAAAGACTGGGCTGCTAACGTAATTAAAGCTGTTGGCAACTACGGCGAAAGCTTTGACCGTAACGTTGGTCCAAAGACACCTCTTGCTATTTCACGTGGCTTGAATGCACTTTGGAAAGACGGTGGTCTAATGTACGCACCGCCAGTGCGCTAAAATAAACTTGAACGGCTGGAATTAGAAATGGTTCCAGCCGTTTTTATATCTACTTTGGGTATTTCATATTATGGGTCTCTAAGAAACGTATAAAAATATATGTTATTAGATGAGGATATGAATTTGGGGTGGATTACTAAAAAATAAAAAACTAGCAAACAAGTTAAACAACAGTACCTTTGAAATCTCATTTTAAAGTGAGTGAAGGTCTGCATTGAGGGAAAAATATGTCTGAACGGATTTCCGCATCAGAAGAGCCAAAAGTTGCCCTATTAAACGATCCCAAGATCAGAAGCTTGGCATTCCAAATTTTAGTTGTGGTCTTAACTGTATGGGTGATCTACTCGATCATCTCTAACGCAGCAGCAAACTTGGAACGTCAAGGCATCTCATCTGGTTTTGATTTTTTATGGAATACGGCTGGGTTTGGTGTAAACTTCTCACCTTTTATAGATTATAGTGAAACTGACACATTATGGACGGTTTTTTGGGTGGGTATTCAAAACACCTTAATCGTTGCCATTATTGGTATCTTTTTCGCTACGATATTGGGTTTCATCGTTGGAGTAATGCGTCTTTCCAACAACTGGGTTATTGCAAAAATGGCCTATGTATATGTTGAAGTGCTTCGCAATATCCCACTACTTCTACAAATTTTCATCTGGTATAAGGGCGTTTTGGCACTCTTGCCAGATTCTCGAGATTCGCTAGATCTAGGGTTTTTTGGCTTTTTAAACGTAAAAGGTTATTTAGCGCCTAAGCCAATTTTTGAAAGTGGTTCAGGTATTATTGTCATTGCGCTTTTAGTTGCCGTAGTAGCAGCTATTTTTATTGCGCGTTGGGCTAAAAAGCGTCAAATGGCAACTGGTCAGCAATTTCCGGTCTTTTGGGCTTCTTTAGGCTTAATTATTCTATTGCCATTACTAGCTTATTTTCTTTTAGGCCGTCCAATTGGTGTGGAAATGCCTAATGCTGCAGGTAAATTTGGTCCTAAAGGCGGTATGAAGGTTATTCCTGAGCTTATTGCTTTGCTTGTGGCATTAGCCACCTATACGGCAGCCTTTATTGCTGAAATCGTTCGTGCGGGTATCGTTGCGGTGAACAAAGGTCAATCTGAAGCATCATTTGCCCTTGGCTTAAGTCGTGGACAAACCCTACGTCTGAATATTATCCCTCAAGCTATGCGTGTGATTATTCCGCCACTAACGTCGCAGTTTTTGAATTTGACGAAAAATTCATCTCTTGCGGTAGCGATTGCTTATCCCGACGTCACTTCGGTGTTTGCTGGTACAGCCTTGAACCAAGGTGGACAGGCCATTGAAATTCTATTCATGACCATGGCAACATATCTTGTTATGTCATTAGTGATATCGCTGTTTATGAACTGGTACAATTCACGCGTTAAGCTAATTGAGCGATAGGAGAGAACAATGACACAAAATAATAATTCTTTCGTTCGCGATAAAATGGAAGTAGCTCTTGCACCGCCAATATCTGAGGCGGGAATCACGGGCTGGATGAAGAAAAATCTATTTTCTTCACCGTTTAATACAGTACTAACCTTGATCGGTGCTTATTTGATCTATTTGATCGTACCGCCGCTTTTAGAATTCTCATTCTTTGATGCAGTATGGTCTGGTACGGATCGTAATGCTTGTACAACAGAGCAACAGGGCGGGGCATTGCCAAATGGTTGGCACGCTGCGTGCTGGCCTTATATTGGCGCTTATATGCAATTCTTTACATTTGGTCGTTACCCAGATGCAGAATTATGGCGCCCGATCTTCTTATTTGTACTGTTCTTCGCTGGCCTTATCCCATTGATGATGCCAACAGCGCCATATAAGCGTTTTAATATGATCTTCATGTTGTTGGTATATCCAGTACTTGCTTTCATCCTATTGGGTGGTGGTAATGTTAAATTGAATGGTTTCTTATTGCCCGAATCTATTATGGCGCCCTCAGAATTTAAATTCTGGGTGGATTTTGCAATTTTAACTGCTGTCGTTCTAGGCATAGTTTTATTAATGCAAATCTTAACCAAAACTGACCCAATACTACCTCTGTTGGTGGCCTTAGGCATTATGGTGGTTATCGGCTTAGTCATGTTTTTCATGTCGGCTGATTTTGGATTGCATGAGGTGGAAACCGACAATTGGGGCGGCCTGTTGCTTACCCTTGTGATTGCGGTAACAGGTATTGCGGCATCTCTACCCATTGGCATTGTACTAGCTCTTGGTCGTCGCTCTGAAATGCCGACTGTGCGCTTATTAAGTGTGATTTTCATAGAGTTTTGGCGCGGTGTGCCATTGATTACTGTGCTGTTCATGTCATCTGTTATGTTGCCACTGTTCCTGCCTGAAGGTGTGAATTTTGATAAGCTCCTACGTGCGCTTATTGGGGTTGGCTTGTTCTCAGCAGCCTATATGGCTGAAGTGGTTCGTGGTGGCTTGCAGGCCATCCCTAAAGGGCAATTTGAAGGTGCTATGGCTGTTGGTTTGAGTTATTGGCAAAGCATGCGGATGATCATTCTCCCGCAAGCTATAAAAATTGTAATTCCAGGTATTGTGAATACTTTTATTGGACTTTTCAAAGATACAACTTTGGTGTCCGTTATTGGTTTATTCGATCTTCTTGGTGCGATTAATAATTCACACACTGACTCATCATGGGCAACGCCAGTTATGGCTCTGACCTCTTATCTATTTTGTGCTGTTATCTATTTTGTATTTTGCTTTGCAATGGCGAGATATTCACTCTTTATGGAGAGACAGCTTGACACCGGACATAAAAATTAAAGGAGCGCGTTATGGCTGCTACAGAAAAAGTACAACAAAGTGACAAACTGAAAGTTTCAGATTCCAAAGTTGCTATCGATATCGTCGATATGAACAAATGGTATGGCGACTTTCATGTTCTAAAAAACATTAACCTTAAAGTGATGGAGGGCGAGCGTATCGTTATTGCTGGTCCTTCTGGTTCTGGTAAATCTACCATGATCCGCTGCATCAACCGTTTGGAAGAGCATCAAAAAGGTAAAATTATCGTGGAAGGCACAGAGCTTACCAATGATTTGAAAAAGATTGACGAAGTTCGTCGTGAAGTGGGAATGGTATTCCAACACTTTAACCTTTTTCCGCATCTTACCATTTTGGAAAACTGCACATTAGCTCCAATCTGGGTACGCAAAATGCCTAAGAAAGAAGCTGAAGAAATTGCAATGCATTATCTTGAGCGCGTTAAAATTCCTGAACAGGCCAATAAATATCCTGGTCAGCTTTCAGGTGGTCAGCAGCAGCGTGTGGCGATTGCCCGTTCGCTTTGCATGAACCCGCGCATCATGTTGTTTGATGAGCCAACCTCAGCGCTTGATCCTGAAATGATTAAAGAGGTGTTGGATACTATGGTTGGCTTGGCTGAAGATGGTATGACTATGCTATGTGTGACCCACGAAATGGGCTTCGCGCGTAAAGTTGCTAACCGTGTGATCTTCATGGATGAGGGGCAGATTGTGGAACAAAATGATCCGCATAACTTCTTTGATAATCCTCAACATGAGCGTACGAAGCTCTTCTTGAGCCAAATCCTTCACTAGAGCGTCAAGCTCTAAGTGAATTAAGGTTGATGCTCTAGATTCCGTTATTTGCGTGAATAGTTCTCGTTTAGATAAATTCACCTAAACCAGTATTATTCGTGCAAATAACGAAAATTAATTCAAAGTTTTGCGAAGGTCTTTTAAACAGGGTAGTGTGAAAACATTGCCCTGTTTTTTATGCTTTGAATTTGCAGAAATTTTGTTGATAAGCCTTATGGGCGCCAGCTGTAAAGCCAGTCCAATGGGGTTAGCAAAAATTTGGTTGGGATTTTACGCATGAAGAAATTACGCGCCCATTTTTGCGGCGCTTTCATGTGATAAATCCATTGATTGCGTTTAACCGCATTAAAAAGCCTATAAACCCTAGGGCGGCGTTCTTGTTCTGCGCAATTAATAGCTTTAGCTAAATCATCTGGGTGTTGAGTAAAGTGCTTTGCAATGACAGCTGAATCCTCAATTGCTGCACAAGCGCCTTGAGCTAGAAATGGTGGCATGGCATGTGCAGCATCACCAATTAAGCAAAATCGACCTTTTGACCATGGAGCCTTGGGATCAATCTCATATATTGGCCAAGCGATCCAAGGTTTTTCATCAGCGCAGGCTTGGATGGTTTCTTTTATTGGGGGATACCAATCTTTATATTTACCCAAAATATGAGGCGCAGCATAAGACTGAAGTGGCTCTAAGTTATCTTGCTGCATCTGTTCTGTTACAACTATGTTATAGATGTTGCCATTTGCAATGGGATATTGCACCGCATGAGATCCATTGCCTAGCCATAAAGCTGGACCTTCCATGTGCAAAAGACTTGGCATTTTTTCTGCTGGAATTTGATTGCGCCAAGCAACTTCACCAGTAAAATTGGGTTTAGTGCCGAATTCTTGCTGGCGCAGTTTAGACCATATACCATCTGCGCCAATAAGTGCATCAGCCTCATGGTGGTGAGTGGAATTGTAAACTTTGAAGCTTATCTTGTCTGAATTCTCTATAACTTCGGTCACGGCCGCATTCAGATGCAATGTGATGGCTTTATAGTGTCGGCAAGCCTCAAGCAATATTTTGTGCAGATCATAGCGTTTAATGGCTAAATAGGGGGCGTTATATTGCTTATTAATATCTTCGCCGAAGGGAATCGAATTGATTTTTTGTCCTGTATAACCATCCAGTAGTCTTAATTTATCAGGAAAATGAGCAATTTTCTTAACGTCTTCTAAAACTCCGAGATCTTTTAAAATATTAGTGGCATTAGGTGAGAGTTGAATGCCTGCACCGAGTTCTGAAAACTCTGCTGCTTTTTCATAAAGATCAACATGAAACCCATTTTGAGCCAAGGCTAATGCGCAGGTTAATCCTGCAATGCCGCCGCCAGCGATAGCTATCGTCTTTTTTTTAATGTCCATAGCGGCTTTATTGTCTTATTTAACCAGACAATTTTCAGGAATTGAATCTTCGGCTTTCAATTCATTGTTATAAACATAGCGCGTTGAGCAATAGGGGCAAAGTTTTTCATTATCATCGCCCATATCAAGAAAAATATGAGGGTGATCATTTGGGCTTGATGCGCCAATACATTTAAATTCCTTAACGCCAATTTCGATTTTCTCAACGCCATTATCATTGTGAAAATGAGGAATAATATGATCTGCCATAATCTGCTCGCTTAAGATATTTCAATTTCAGTTAGAAATGTTATAGAATTTTTATTCAAAACAGCAAGAGTGAATAATGCCAAAATGTAAATATGGCGGATAAAAAAGGATAATTAATGCAGCGTGCTATAATTAATGGGATCGAAATTGCCTATTTTGATACCTATCATAAAATAAATGAAGAGGCTCCTTGCATTGTCCTTGTACATGGTTTTGCATCAACTGCTGAGATGAATTGGCAATTTCCAGGCTGGTTTAAAACATTGGGAGATGCTGGGTATCGTGTCATCGCCTTAGATAATCGTGGACATGGTAAGAGCGAAAAGCTTTATAATCCCAACGCTTATGAACCCCATCTGATGGCTGGTGATGTTTTGAGTTTAATGGATCATTTAAATATCGCGCGTGCGCATCATATGGGCTACTCAATGGGCGCTAGGATTGCGGCTACCCTCGCTATTTCTAATCCTGAACGTATAAAAAAACTGGTTTTAGGTGGATTAGGTCAAGCAATGGTAGAGGGTGTTGGGGATTGGACGCCTGTTGCTAATGCGCTTTTAACAGAAAACCTCGAGGAGATAGAAGATGCACGCGGGCTGCAATTTCGAATATTTGCGGATAAAACAAAAAGCGATAAGAGGGCATTAGCTGCCTGTATTCAAGCTAGCCGTCAAAAAATTGATGCAGCGAGGGTTGCCACAATATCCACACCCACCCTAGTTGCAATAGGCACAGAAGACGATATTGCGGGTTCCGCTGAATATTTAGCTGATCTTTTACCAAATGGTGAGGCGGTTGACATTCCTAAGCGAGATCATATGCTTGCGGTTGGGGATGCGGTTTATAAGGCGGCCGTATTAAAGTTTTTAGAGGAATAATTTTATAAATGCAGGTATTTGAAACGGCTTTTGAATTCGTAGGGTGTGAAAATAATAAATTAATTGCCAGCGCTTTTTCAGCTTTTGACAATCCTGATGACGCTTTTGCTATTTGAAAAGAGCAGGGACGAAAGCCGATATTATTATTACATGGCGGTGGGCAAACCCGTCATTCATGGCAAAAATCTGCAAAACAATTTGCTGAATTACATGGTTTAGCCATTACGATAGATGGGCGTGGCCATGGTGATAGCCAATGGGTGTCATCTAAAGCCTATAGATTTAATGATTATACCAAGGATCTCGTTGTTTTAGCACAACAAATTATTGAGAAAACAGGCGAGAAGCCCATTGCAATAGGTGCTTCTCTTGGTGGTATCAGCGCCTTAAATGCGCAATATCAAGAAAATCAATCTTTGTTAAGCGCTTTGGTCTTGGTTGATATTACTCCTCGGGTGAATTTTTCTGGAGTTGCCAAAATTTTAGGATTTATGGCAGAGCGTGTAGAGGAGGGCTTTGCAACAATTGATGAAGCCGCTGACGCTATTGCCGCTTATTTGCCTGATCGCAAACGCGCTAAAAACCTCAAAGGTTTGGAGAAAAATTTGCGCAAATGCGATGATGGGCGCTGGCGCTGGCATTGGGATCCTGCATTTTTAGACGCTAGATCGCGTTCAATGGATGATCGTGATGATTGGATAGAGGATGGTTTGGAGGCTGTCAAAGCTCTGACTATTCCAACGCTTTTAGTGCGTGGGGCAAAATCTGAGTTAATAGAAAAAGCCCATGTTGAAGAGTTTTTAGAATTGGCGCCCCATGCAAAATATATTGATGTAAATGATGCAGGGCATATGGTGGCAGGTGATAAAAATGATGTATTCTTTGAGGGAATTAAGGGATTTTTGTTGGAAGAAGGGTTAATTTAATCTCGATTATTTCCCTTTAAAATTAGCCTTTCGTCTTTCTTTAAATGCAAGTATACCTTCTTGATAATCTTGGCTATCAAAGGTCATATCGCCCCATTCTTCAGCCAATTTCCAAGCCTTATCCTGATTGCTCAATATGGCATGAATGCCCGCCTTTGTGGCTGATAGGGTGAGAGGTGCATTTTGCGCGATTTTATCAGCTAATTCATAGGTGGTGTCATGCAAATATTTATTCTTTATGCGAGCTAACAAAAAACCTTTTTTACTGGCCTCTTGGGCGGTAAGTTCTGCGCCAGAATATAATAATGCTTTGGTGTTTTGCTCCCCCAATGCACTCATTAGCGAGGAAATAGCAGCCAATGGATAGGCCAGCCCTAATTTTGCAGCGGGAATGGCAAAGCGTGCGTTTTTTGAGGCTATGCGTAAATCGCAACTGGCTGCTAGACCAAAGCCGCCACCAAAGCAAATGCCCCTTATCATTGCTATGGTAGGTTTCTGACATTGCTTAATTGCATTAAATGCATCTACATTTTGCTTTTCATAGGTTTGTGCGGAATGTTTATCTTTCCTCACATCTAGGAATTCGTTGATATCAGCGCCTGCTGAGAAATCTTTTGCGCCGCCACCTTTAATGATTAAAACTCGGATATTGTTGTCTTGATTAATATCATTAATAAGCCGTGGAATGGCTGCCCACATTGCTTGGGTGAGGGCGTTTTTCTTCTCAGGGCGGTTAATAATGAGATTGGCAATAGAGTTATTACATTCAAGTTTAATAGGAATATCTTCCATTGGGATAATCAAAACCTTACATTTTTTTGCAAACCTGCTATACTTTCATAAATTAACTGCTATGGATGTGCTCAGTTGTGAATATATCCAATTACATAAATGTGATTTGTGCAACTAAGAGTTAACTAACATCTTTAACTATTAACATAGAATATCTATATAGTGTAACTGTTAGCGTTTTTTAACGTATTAATATCACTAAGTATGAGTGGAGCTAGATATGGCAACTGAACAAGCAAAAGTGCAAGATTTGGATCATGTCAAAAAAATGGATCCAGTTTGGCAAGCGCTTCGTCAAGAGGCTAAGGATATTTTATCGCGTGAACCCTTGATGAGTGCCTTTATCCATACTGCCATTTTAAACCATGATAATTTGGAAAGCGCTGTGATGCACCGCATTGCTCAACGCTTGCATAGTAGTGACATGAGCAACGATATTATTCGCCAAGCTTTCGAGAATATGGTTCGCGAATGGCCTGAGTGGCGAAAAATACTTCGTGTTGATATTGCTGCCTATTATGACCGCGATCCTGCATGTGAGCGCTTTATTGAGCCAATTTTATATTTTAAAGGTTTTCATGCCATTCAAACCCACCGTTTAGCCCATTGGTGCCATAATCAAGGCCAGTATTATTTTGCGCTTTATTTGCAAAGTCGCTCAAGTTCTGTTTTTCAAACAGATATTAATCCAGCTGCAAAAATCGGTAAGGGTGTTTTCCTTGATCACGCCACAGGTTTGGTAGTTGGTGCTACTGCAACGGTAGGTGATGATGTTTCCATACTACATAGTGTGACACTAGGCGGTACGGGCAAGGATGACGGTGATCGCCATCCAAAGGTTCAAAATGGCGTTCTAATCGGTGCTGGTGCAAAAATTTTAGGCAATATCACAGTGGGAAATTGCTCACGAGTGGCCGCTGGGTCATTGGTTTTAAAACCTGTTCCTGAGAAAACAACAGTTGCAGGCATTCCCGCGCGTGTGGTTGGTCAAGCTGGATGCTCGCAACCTGCGCGTTCTATGGATCAAATTATAGCAGAATTAGAAAGTTCTGAATAATCAATTTTTACAATTGTTTGTGCGTGTTTTTTAATTTAAATTCTAAATAATGTAATCAAATTAACTCAGTTGGAGATCTAAAAGTGAACGCAGAAGAACTAAAAAAACTAAGCAGTTATTTTCAAAAAACCTTCGGTGAGCCAACTTTGGTTGCTAAAGCTCGTCCACAAAAAACAGATAGTTGTGAATTATACAAAGGTGACGAATTTATCGGCGTGATTTATAAAGATGAAGAGGATGATGAATTGTCCTATAATTTCTCTATGGCAATTTTGGATATTGATCTAGAAGACGTTTAAACTATCTTTTTCTTGTATTGATTAATTTAGAGAGTAAAGCCATGGCGCTATCTGAAACAGGTGCTTTATTTGCCCTAGGTGATATAGAGCCTAAACTTCCCCAAGAAGGCCGCTATTTTATTGCTGATAATGCTCGTGTCATTGGCAATGTTGTTGTTGGTGAGGATGTGGGGATTTGGTTTGGCTCAGTACTGCGTGGCGATAATGAAGTTATCCATATTGGTGCTCGCAGTAATGTGCAGGAGCATTGTATATTTCATACAGATCCTGGGTTTCCGCTGATTATAGGTGAGAACTGCACCATTGGACATAGGGCTATGCTTCATGGTTGCAAGGTTGGAGAAAATTCACTCATTGGCATGGGGGCAACTGTGCTGAATGGTGCAAAAATTGGAAAAAATTGCATTATTGGTGCGGGCGCATTGATTGCAGAGGGAAAGGAAATTCCTGACGATTCTCTGGTGGTTGGTATGCCTGGCAAAGTGGTGCGTCAATTGGATGTGGATGCGATTGAGGGGCTAAAGAAATCAGCAGATCATTATGTGAAAAATTTCAAGCGCTTCTTAGCCGAATATCGTAAGGTGTAAATGCCTTTAGGATTAAATGCCCTTGAATATTTTTGTATATTTTCAAGGGCATTTTAATTTTATAACAATGAGTTATTTGCTTTTTTTAAGCTTGTTTTTCAGGAACGCGGATGGTCAACCCATCCAGTTCGTCGCTGATAGTTAACTGGCATGAAAGGCGAGAATTGCTTTCGACCTCATATGCAAAATCTAGCATATCCTCTTCCATAACTTCAGGGCCACCGGTTTTAGTAAGCCAGTCGCCGTCTACATAAACATGGCATGTTGCGCATGCACATGCACCACCACATTCTGCAACAATACCAGGAATGGAGTTTTTAATTGCTGCTTCCATTACTGTAGAGCCATTTTCTGCTTCAACTTCATGGGATTTTCCATCGTGGGTGATAAAAGTGATTTTTGCCATTTTTATATTCTCGCTTAGTTATGTAATCTGCTAATTGCTCTTTAGCCCAATAGCCTAATTGGGCAAAAAGTCAAGATTTTTGCCGCAAAGAGCTAGCTCTTAATCGGGTGAGGCGTTGTAGTTATATCGGTGGCAATAAAGTGTTTGGTGGTTTTGTTGTGCCGCAAGCTAATAAAATCACAGACTCTGGGATGAAAGCTACTTATTTTTGTCTTTTAAAATATCGTATCCTGCTTGGGTTAATTTACAAACCAACCAATCGGGCTTTAAAGGGTTGTTAAACCAAGGTTCCGCCCAACCTTTGGTGATACATGCTTGAACAGTACTCTTTGCAACTGCTTGCCCCTTCTTATCGAAAAGTGGTAATTTTCCCCCTGGTTGGCTTAAACCCTGGCTTAAATAAAGTAATTGTGGCGCAGTTGGTTTAACAGATTGTTCGAAATTACTCAATTTATTATCTCCCTATATTAGACTATAACGTTATTTTTCTGCCTTGATTTATGTTTATATACCTCTACAGTAGTAACGGCGTTAACCTTATTTAACGAAAAGTTTATACAGGCAGTGAAAAACAAATAAAAAACATATACTATGGTATATTGAAATTCTGTTTTGTAAACTTTTTAGTCAAAGCCTGAGCATTTGCTGGGTTTTATAAAGTTAAAATGAGATAAAATCTGCAGCAAGCTGGAGATTTTGAACCTGAATGCAATTAAAATGTTTTGAGTAATGCGAGGCACCATACCATGGCAAAGCAAGCTAAGAAAATGATCGACCCTATTGAGGAAGCTCTATCTGCTGTTGAAGAGGCGATGTCTGCTGAAGCTTCTACAGACGTCGCAGATTGGAATGCAGCGACATCCTTGGAAGCTGATAGTGGTAATGCTAAATCTAGCTCATCAGGCAATGACACGAACAGAAAATCGGTGTTCGATGATTTCTTAGCTGCTAAAAAAGCTGAATCCGATGAAGAGGATTTTGACTTTGATTTTGAGGCTTATGAAAACGATCTTAAAGAAGCAGCGCTAATTGGCTTGGGACAAGATAAGTTGTTGTCCGATTCAGATGCTGTGGGCAAGGCAACTCAAAGTGAGAGTAAGGTTTCTGATGTAGCAGTAGGGAGCACGCCAAAACGTCAGAGTGTTTTTAGTAAATTGCGTGGTGTTAAGCCAGACAATAAAGTTGCTAAGGATGAGGCGGCTGCGGAAAATACTGCACTGAATCAAAAACAAACCGCTGAGAAAAAGAATGATGCTGTTCAACAAGTGAAACAAGCAAAGCTCACAAAAGAAGAGAAATTTAAAAAGTACCGAGAAGAGGTTCTAAAGATTGATGAGCAAGTATCTGCAATCGTTGGCGGAACCAATACTATGGTTGATCAGACTGCGCACAAGCAAGCTGTAAATCAAAGCTCTACGTCTAATGTGCAGGTAAATGTAAAGCCCGCTAAATTTTTAGATAAGGGTGAAAAGCAGGTTGAGCCAGAGGTGATGCCTGAAATGGCTGCAAATCAATCGAAAGAGAAGTCCGCCAAACAACAAGAGGCAAAGAAATCTGAAGCTGCTCCAGCAAAGGAGCCTAGCAAA